>CAZWUL010000001.1:0-105817 GCA_964636625.1 uncultured Atribacterota bacterium
CTGTGGACTTCGGATCCAAGGGCTGGGGGTTCGAGTCCCTCCGAGCGCGCCTAAAAAAGGGGTTTCAGGGGATTCTTCCCCTGAATATATTCTGTCTAATGTCAGAATATATCTTGAAAGTTTTTGTTTTTTAAATTAGTATTAAAGGGGTTTCAGGGGATTCTTCCCCTGAATATATTCTGGGCCGTTAGCTCAGTAGGTAGAGCACCTGACTTTTAATCAGGGTGTCACAGGTTCGATACCTGTACGGCCCACCATTTTATATAAAATACCAGCGAGGGTGGTGGAATTGGTAGACACGCTGGATTTAGGATCCAGTGGGTAACTCCATGCGGGTTCGAGTCCCGCCTCTCGCACCAAAAAAATTTTTGTATTAATATTATATAATATATTAATAATTGTTTATTAAATAAGGATTTTAATATAATATTTTGAAGATATGTAAAATTGATATTGGAAATAAATAATACCGCAAAGAATCTTTGCGGTATTATTATGATTGCGCAAATATTTGTGGAGGTAGGATATTAAGATGATTAATATTGAAAAAGGTAAAAAAGAAAATAACAAAATAGAAGTAAAAGTAACCATTGACCAGGAAAAGGTTCAGCAGGAATTTAATAACATCTACCGCGAACTATCTCAAAAAGTAAAAATTCCAGGATTTAGAACCGGTCGTGTACCAATCAATATATTGGAGATGAATTTGGGTAAAGAATATATTGACCATCAAGTTGCAGAAAAGCTCATCAAGGAAACATATACCCAGGCAATAGATAAAAGCGAACTGGACCCTATTGATGTACCCAATATGGATTTAGTGCAGATTGACAAGGAAAAACCATTTATTTATAAAATGAAATTAGAGGTCAAACCTGATATTGAAATTCCTAAATTAGATGATATAAAAATTGAAAAGAAAATTCCAAAGATTACCGAGAAAGAGATAACCGATGATTTGGAAAGAATTAGAGAAAGCCATGGAAAATTAGTAGAAGTTACTGATAGAGAATCCAGGATGGGTGATTTTATGATTATTGATTTTGAAACTTTTGCCGGTGATGAACTACTTCCAGATGGTAAAAAAGAAAAACAAATGATTCAACTGGGCGATAGGATTCCTAAAGAATTTACTGATAATTTAGTTGGATTAAAACCCGGAGATGAAAAAGAGATAAAAATGAAAATCCCTGAAGATGTTAATGATAAGAAAATGGCAGGGAAAGAATTAACTTATAAGGTTAAAATTTCAGATATAAAAGAACAAGATCTTCCACCTTTGGATGATAAGCTGGCCAAGAGTGCAGGTGAGTATAAAAATCTGGAAGAGTTAAAACAGCATATTAAAAAACAATTAGAAGAGAGAGCAAGGTATCAGGCAGAAAATGATTTTAGTGAGGATTTAATGGAAAAAGTCGCAGAGAAGTGTAAGTTTGAAGTACCTGAAGTTTTAATCAATAAGCAGGTAGAAAATATGCTAAATAATCTGAAAGAAGATTTAAAGAAAAGAAAAATGACAATAGAAGACTATTATAAAATGATTAAAGCCGATGAATCAAAAGTGAAGAAAGAATACCGTTCTTTGGCCGAGAAACAAATTAAAAAGGAACTTGTTATTGACAAAATAATACAGGATGATAAAATTATTGCTACTGAGGAAGATATAAATAATAAAATAAAAGAAATTGCCGAAAGCACTAACCAAAAACCATTAAAAGTTCGGGCAATGTTTGAGAAAAATAAAACTTTGGATAACCTGAAAGATCAAATCAAAAGAGAGAAAGTAGTGGAAAAATTATCAAAGCAGGTTATTATTAACGAAAAATAAAGGAGGACAATACTATGAATTTAGTACCGATTGTGGTGGAGAAAACACCCCAGGGAGAAAGATCCTATGATATATACTCACGTCTCTTGAAAGAAAGAATTATCTTTCTTGGTACAGAGATAGACGACCAGGCTGCTAATATAATTATTGCTCAATTGTTATTTTTAGAAGCGAACGAACCAGACAAGGATATATTCATTTATATTAATAGCCCGGGTGGCTCGGTCAGTTCTACTATTGCCATTTACGATACTATACAATATATAAAATCTGATGTTGCAACTATTTGTATTGGAATGGCTGCCAGCGGAGCTGCCTTAATCCTTGCTTCTGGTGCACAAGGAAAACGGTCTTCTTTGCCTAATTCACGGATTATGCTGCATCAACCTTTAGGAGGAGCACAAGGCCAGGTTTCTGATATAGAAATACAAACCAAAGAATTACTGAGAATTAAAAGAAAAATTAACGAAATACTGACTTTTCACACTAATCAACCTTTAGAAAGAATTGAAAAAGATACAGACCGGGATTTTTATATGACCGGTGAAGAAGCCAAAGAATATGGTATTGTTGATGAAGTGATTAAAAAACGTTCATAATCATTTATAAAAAAGATTGAGGTGTTTAAAATGAAATGTTCATTTTGCGGTAAAGACCAAAGTGAAGTCCAAAAAATTGTTTCAGGTCCAAATGGGGTCAATATCTGCAGTGAATGCATCAATGTTTGCAGTTATATCCTGAAAGATGATAAAAAAAAGATAAATAATAATGAGCATTTTTCTATAAAAAATATACCAATTCCTGAAGAGATTAAAAATTATCTTGACCAATATGTTATTGGACAGGAGAAAGCCAAAAAGATTCTTTCGGTGGCAGTGTATAATCACTATCAAAGAATAAAAAATAATCTTTCCAGGAAACAGGGTGATGAAAAAGCCAAAAAAACAAGTAATTTTATTGAAATGGAAAAAAGTAATATTCTCTTATTGGGACCGAGCGGATGTGGCAAGACATTACTTGCAAGAACTTTAGCAAAAAAGCTGGAGGTACCTTTTGCCATTGCTGACGCTACTACTTTAACTGAAGCCGGATATGTAGGCGATGATGTAGAAAATGTACTTCTAAAATTATATCATGCTGCTGATGAAGATATTGAAAAAGCCCAGAATGGGATTATTTATATTGACGAAATTGATAAAATAGCCCGAAAATCCGAAAATCCTTCAATTACAAGAGATGTTTCCGGAGAAGGAGTCCAACAGGCATTGTTAAAGATTATTGAAGGAACTGTAGCCACTATGCCTCTACAGGGAGGGAGAAAACATCCTCATCAAAAGAATCTTGAAATTGATACCTCACAGATACTTTTTATCTGTGGAGGCTCTTTTGAAGGACTGGAAAATATCATAAAAAGCAGAATGCAGGCACACCAAATTGGCTTTAATGCCGATATATATGGAAATGGCAATAAAAAAGGTTTAAATAATTCAGTCCTTGCCAATGTATTGCCAGAAGATTTGATAAAATTTGGATTGATTCCGGAACTGGTTGGTAGATTAACGATTATTTCGACCATTGGTTATCTTGAAAAAGATGCCTTGATAGATATTTTGACTAAACCAAAGAATGCAATTACATTACAGTATCAGCAGATGCTGAAAAACCAGGGAGTAAGTCTAAAATTTACTCGTCCGGCACTGGGGGCTGTCGCTGAAAAGGCCTTAAACAGAAAGACTGGTGCCAGGGGTCTCAGGTCAATTATTGAGGAATCAATGTTGGATATTATGTATAAGATTCCATCAATGAGAAATATTAAAGGTTGCACTATTACCAAAAAAGTTATTGAAAATAATGAGATTCCTATTTTAACAGACAATGATAATAATGAAAAAAAAGAGAGAGAAACTGCCTGAACATTTAAGTTGCTGGCATTCTTGACATCCTGGGCTAATCATTGTAAGATAGCAAAAGCAGTAATAAATTGGCAATGACGGGAATGAGTAAATATGACTGGTTCAACGGTTTATATTGAACGTCCTCCCTGAGCCATTTTCTGAAGTATAACAGTAAGATAACCGGTTGAACCGTTAAAACTATATTGAGTGCCTGTTTTTGAGTTTTTATTTGGAAATAAGAACAGGAATTAAGGTGGTACCACGAACCCTTTTCGCCCTTAAAAGGATGAAAAGGGTTTTTTTATTATATGATTATTTTTAAAACAAAAAGAACATACAGAGGAGAAAAAAATGGACCAAAAACAGCAAAATAAATTACAACCTGTTTATAATCCTAAAACAGTCGAGGATAACTGGTATAATTTTTGGTTGGAAAATGGTATTTTTACTGCCAAAAATAACAAAGATAAGAAAAATAATTACTCAATAGTAATGCCACCTCCAAATATAACCGGTTCTTTGCATATAGGACATGCCTTAAATAATACTTTACAGGATATTATTATAAGATGGAAAAGGATGCAAGGGTTTAACGTGTTGTGGTTACCCGGCACTGACCATGCTGGTATTGCTACTCAAAATGTTGTAGAAAGAGAAATAGCAAAAGAAAGTAAAACCAGATATGACATTGGCAGGGAGGAATTTACCAAACGGGCCTGGCAATGGCGGGATAAATATGGCTCTAATATTTTAAATCAGCTAAAGAAGATAGGTTGTTCCTGTGATTGGTCCCGTTTGAGATTTACTCTTGATGAGGGATTATCAAAAGCAGTAAGAAAAGTATTTGTCACATTATACGAGGAAGAACTTATTTATCGCTCTAACTATGTTATTAATTGGTGTCCACGCTGCCAAACAGCACTGGCAGATATTGAAGTTGAGCAGAGAGAAGAAAATGCTAAATTATATTATATAGAATATCCTCTTAAGGATTCAACCGACAAAAAAATAACTGTTGCTACTACCAGACCTGAAACCATGCTTGGTGATACTGCAATTGCTGTAAACCCAAAAGATAAGCGATATAAAAAATATATTGGTAAAGTGGCAATATTGCCTTTAGTAGGAAGAGAACTGCCGATTGTTGCTGATGAATATGTGGACCCGGAATTTGGCACAGGTGCAGTAAAAATTACTCCTGCCCACGATTTAAATGACTTTGAATTAGGGCAGAGGCATGAACTTGAAGAAATAAATATCCTGAATGATGATGGAACAACAAATAAAAATGCCGGTGAATATAATAATATGAGTGTTATGGAATGTCGTAAAAAGATTATTGAAGACCTTGAAGAAAAAGGTTATTTGCAAAAAGTTGAGAATTACCGTCATTCACTAGGGCATTGTTATAGATGTGATACGGTAATCGAACCATATCTCTCCAAACAATGGTTTGTAAAGATAGAAGAACTGGCTAAGCCGGCTATTGATGCTGTCGAAACTGATAAAACAACTTTTGTCCCTAAAAGATGGTCTAAGGTCTATTTCGAATGGATGTATAATATCCGTGATTGGTGTATTTCTCGGCAATTATGGTGGGGACACCGGATACCCGTATGGTATTGCCAGGAATGTGAAGAAATGATGGTTCTAATGGAGGCCCCATCGGAATGTTCTAAATGTCATAGCAAAAATATTGTCCAGGATAAAGATGTGCTTGATACCTGGTTTAGCTCTGCCCTGTGGCCTTTTTCTACACTCGGCTGGCCGGAAGACACCCCGGATTTAGAGGAATTTTATCCAACTTCATTATTAATTACCGGATTTGATATTATATTTTTCTGGGTTGCCAGAATGATGATGATGGGACTAAGATTTAAAAAAGACATTCCTTTCGAAAAGGTCTTCATAAACCCTCTAATAAAAGATATTGAAGGCAAAAAAATGAGTAAATCAAAAGGAAATGTTATTGACCCGTTATTAATGATTGATCAATATGGCGCTGATGCCCTGAGAATGACCCTGGCTGCTTTGACTATTCAAGCTAATTATATCCGATTGGCAAAAGAAAAGATTGAGACATTCAGAAACTTTACCAATAAGATTTGGAATGTAGCCCGCTTTTCGCTAACTCATCTGGATAATTTTGACCCGAAAGAAGTGAAAAAAGAAGATTTGAAATACAGTATATTTGATGAGTGGATACTCTACCAGTTGAATAATACTGTTAAAAAGGTTACTGAAAGCCTCAATAATTTTAAATTTAGTGATGCTGCTATGACTATTTATGATTTCAGCTGGAATTATTTTTGTGACTGGTATGTTGAACTGATAAAAGAGACTCTATACAGCAAAAATGGAACTGCAGAAAAGAAAACAGCTCAATATGTTTTATGGTTTGTACTGGATAATATATTGAGATTACTGCACCCATTTATGCCATTTATTACTGAAGAGATATGGCAAAAAATACCTCATAATGAAATAAGCATTTCAATCTCTAGCTGGCCAGAGTACGAAAAAGTAAAAACTAAAAAGGATTTGGAAGCAAAAGTATTAACTATACAAGAAGTAATAAAAATAATTCGTAATATTAAGGCTGAAATGAATATTCCACTCGCAAAGGGGATTGATGTATTTATTAATGTTGTTAATAACGAAAAAGAAGAATTAATTAAAGAAAATTTACCATTCATAAAAAATCTAGCCCATGTTCACTCTTTCCAGGTAGGAAATTCTTTAGAGAAACCAGAGTGTTCTGCTACCGGGGTTTTGGAGGACATAGAAATCTTTATTCCTTTAGCCGGCGTAATTGATTTAGAGGCAGAAATACAAAGACTGGAAAAGAAAGTACAGAAGACCGAAAAAGACATGATTGTTATTAATAAAAAGTTGAATAACGCTGATTTTATACAGAAGGCTCCTGAAAACATAATTAAGAAAGAAAGAGAAAAGATTAAAGAGCTCACTGATATACGCGATAGAATTGAGAAAAATCTGAAGGCACTTAAATCAATATGATGAATTACAATCAAGCAATTGAGTATATTTATGGTTTAAATAAATATGGCATTAAGTTAGGGTTAAAGAACATAGGTTTATTGTTATCTTTGTTTGATAATCCTCATTTGAAAACTAAGGTAATCCATATTGCCGGAACCAACGGGAAGGGTTCTACTGCAGCCATGTTATTTTCAATCTTAAAGGCTGCTGGATATAAAGTTGGCTTGTATACTTCACCTCATCTGGTACATTTTCAGGAACGAATGAAAGTAAATGAAAAAGAAATCTCGCAGCATGAGGTGTGCTCTCTTCTGGAAAGGGTTAAACCAGCCATTAAAAAAGTCGCAACTACAGATGGTTACCAGCATCCAACTTTTTTTGAAGTAATAACCGTTATGGCATTTCTATATTTTTATAAAAATAATGTGGATTTTTCAATAATGGAAGCAGGATTAGGTGGACGTCTGGATGCTACTAATATCTGCCAATCTCTTATTTCAATTATTAGCCATATTGATTATGACCATATGGATAAATTAGGAAATACGTTGTCTGATATTGCTGGTGAAAAAGCAGATATCATTAAAAAAAATACCAATGTAATTAATGCCAAACAATACCAGGACGCTCACGAAGTAATAGCTGCTATTACTAAAAAAAGACATTCTAAGTTGTATTCAGTTGGAAAGGAAATTAATCCACACCTCATTTTTTCTGATTTAGAAGGCAGTAATTTTAACTACTCAGGAATATTTGCTGATTATCAAAATATGCATATTCCGCTGGCAGGAACATATCAGGTCGAAAATGCTTCCATGGCAATTGCGGTGGCGGAAATATTAAATAGTAAAAATTACAAAATTAATACAAAGGCAATTTCTGAAGGTTTATACAATACTAAATGGCCAGGAAGGTTTGAAATTGTTCGGAGAGAGCCGATGGTTATTTTGGATGGTGCTCATAATCCCAACGGTGTTGCTAGATTTGGCGAAAATTTAAAAAGATTTGTTCCGAATAAAAAAATAATAGCTATATTAGGAATATTTAGCGATAAAGATTATCAAAGTATTCTAAAAAACATTGTTCCTATTTCAAATCAAATTATTCTCACTATGGCAAATAATCCCAGGGCTACACCTACACACATTCTTGCCCGGGAAGCTGGTAATTATATTAACCCGGAGAAAATTATTGAAAAGAATACTGTTGATGCTGCAATTCAGGAAGCACTCAGGATAGCAGAAAAAGATGATTTAATTTGTGTTACAGGATCTTTGTATACAGTTGGAGAAGCAGAAGCTTATTTTTTAAAAAATAATGTCTAAAAAAATTTTGTCATGGAAGAAAGTGAACAAAAAAGAGGTATATTATATATATGTTTAACCTTTCAAGGCAAGAAAAAATTGTCTTTCTTATTATCTTTACAATTCTTTTAACGTTTTTTGGCTGGAAATTATATAGTAAAAAAAGTGATGCCATCACAATTGTGTCTACAGTTAATCCAACCGAGGATACTATAGAAAAAGATACCCAAAAAGCTGAAGAAGAAATATGTATAGTTCATGTTTCAGGAGCAGTGAATAATCCTGGGGTATATAAGGTAAACAAGGATAAAAGAATAATTGATGCTGTGAAGATAGCAGGGGGAGAAACAGAAAAGGCAAACGTTGATGCTGTCAATTTAGCGGCACATATTTATGATGGGCAAAAAATAGTTATTCCATTTATCTTAGAAAACAACCTGGACTGCAATAATCAAAATGTACCGACAAACCAGGTGATGGAGCAATATCAATATTCTTCCGATAATACCCTGATAAACCTTAACTCTGCCAGTTCTCATCAATTGGAGTCCTTGCCAGGTATCGGGCCTGTTTTAGCTAAAACAATTCTGGAATATCGCGAGAAAAACGGACTGTTTAGAGATACCGAAGATATTAAGAATGTAAGTGGTATAGGCGATAAGAGGTACGAGAGCATTAAGGAGTATATCACTGTATATTAACCAGGTTCATACATTGCCACATGTTAATAACCCCCTTCTTTTAACATTATCGTGCTATATTTCTGGTATAGTTTTGTCTAATATTTTTTCATTTTCTGGATATATTAGTTTATTTGTAATTTGCCTGGTTGTTTTTTTGCTTAGCATATTATCTTTTAATAATAATTGGAAAATTTCTACCATTATCTTTTTCTCATTTTTTATATTTCTTGGTATGGCTAACACCGCCTACAATTTGCAGCCACATGGTTCTAATAATATCTATCAGTTTGCTGAAAAACAGGGACAAATTTGTGGAACTGTTTGGAAAGCTGATGTAAATGAAAATTATAATTACCAGGAATTGCAGGTGAACAGTAATTTGTTTATGGTAGATGGCAAGAATTATAAGGTTAGTGGACATGTTTTATTGAGGATACATGGCTTGGAAAATATTATAAAAACAGGGGATGTCGTCAAGACAGTGGTATTGTTAAAAGAACCGGCATTGCCTGGGAATTTTGGTGAATTTAATTATCGTGATTATTTGGCAAGGCAAAGAATTTTTCTAACTGGTAGCATACCTCTAAATCAAATTGAAACTATTAAACATAATAATGAAATAAATCTTATTTCCATTATCTATAACACAAAAAGTCAAATAATAAGGCAAATTGAAAAAATTTATACAACAAATCCCGGGAAAATGCTGGTTAAGGCAATTATTACCGGAGAAAGAACAGGAATAACACAGGAGTTAAAAGGTATTTTTCAAGATGCAGGTGTGATGCATATACTTGCTATTTCAGGACTGCATGTAGGAATATTTACAGTAATTTTACTTTTTCTTTTTAATTTAATACCAGAGAAAATATTAAAGAAAAAATTCAAATATTTCATTATTATTGGCATAATGCTGGGATATGCTGCGATGACTGGCTTTCGACCATCAGTGAGTAGGGCAGCTATAATGTTTGCGATTGTTCTTATAGGAAGATACTTTAATCGTCCCTATCATATATATAACAGTCTCTATCTGTCAGCTATGATAATATTACTGTGTCAGCCCTTATATCTCTATGACGCAGGATTTCTGTTATCTTTTTTGGTTACGTTTGCTATTGTCGCATTTGCTCCCATTATAGAGGCAAAATTACCATTCCTGCCAGAATATTTGCGCAAAATATTTTCAGTTTCTTTGTCTGCGTGGTTAGGGGTATTACCATTGTCTGCCTATTTTTTTTATAAAGTATCGCTTATCTCAATTTTAGCTAATATTGTAATTGTTCCCATGATTGGGATTATTATTGTTATTGCCTTGATTTCTATTGTTGTATCATTTGTATTTTTGCCATTAGCTGGATTGATAGCATTATGCAATAATTTTTTAATCGAGGGATTAGTAATGATAGGGCAACGATTATCATTATTACCTTTTGCTTATAAATATATAGCACAGCCTGGAATATTAACAATAATTTTCTATTATTTTATTATTGTAATTATTTTTTATTCATTATATTTTTGGTCTAAATATGATGTACTAAAGAAAAAACGCAGGTTTTGGGTTATCGTATCATGCAGTTTTGTGTTATTAGTGGGCAATTTACTTTTTCCTCAATCCTTACTTGCAGTTCATTTTATTAATGTGGGGCAGGGGGATTGCATTTTTATACAAACACCCAAAGAAAAGAACATTCTGATTGATGGAGGTGGCACTCCTTTTAGTGATTTTGATGTTGGGATAAATACCGTTATTCCATATCTAAGGAGAAAGGGAGTTAATCATATTGATGTTATGTTTTTAACTCATCCGGATCTCGATCACCTGGAGGGATTGCTTCCTGTATTGGAAGAAATGAAGGTTACCCTGGTTGTTGATAATGAATTAGAATACCCTGAGGAAAACTACCTTGCATTTAAGTCTTTTATCCTAGAAAATGAAAACATTTCCTATTATCAAACACAAGCTGGAGATTTAATAAAAATAAGTCCTGAAATTGAGTTTGCAATTCTTAATCCAATTAAAAGATTTGAATATTCAGAGGAAAGAGATTTCAATAATAATTCAATTGTGCTAAAATTACACTATAAAAATGCAAGTTTTTTATTTACCGGTGATATTGAAAAAAATGCTGAAATGAGCTTGTTATCAAACACAAACAGCTCTCTATTAAAATGTGATATTTTAAAAGTTGCACATCATGGAAGCAATAGCTCTACCAGCAAGACTTTTTTAAATAATGTAGAACCGCAAATAGCAGTTATTTCTGTTGGTTTAAATAATTTTGGGCATCCCCATCTGGATGTAGTTAAAAGATTGGAAAACAAATGCCAAAAGGTTTTTCGCACTGACTTAAATGGGACTATTATAATAAAAACCGATGGTAAAAAGTATTACATAAGCACTTTAAGGTAATTATTTAATGAATAAAATACAAACTCTTGATTTCTTTGGATTGCAAAAAGAAATTGAAAATAAATATTTAAAACCAATTTATCTTTTATATGGTGAAGAAAATTATCTACACAATATAATCCAAGATACAATAAGAAGTTTTTTTGGCAACAATAAAAAATCTGTAAATTGTGAAATATTTTATGGAGAAAATACTGATTTTAATCGTTTAGTTAATTCTATTAAGTCATTACCTTTAGGAATTGAAAAACAGGTTGTAATTATTAAAAATTTTGAGAAATTAAATTCTGCATATGTCAAAAAGCTGGAATATTTTATTAAAAACAAATCTTTTCAGGATAATGCTATAACTATTTTTATATTCAGTTTAAAAAAACAAATTCCCAAAAATATTCCTTTAGCCAAAATCAGACAATTCGGGAGCATTGTTTCCCTAAAAAAACCAACATCATATCAGGTAAAACAATGGCTGAACCAGAGATTAAACAAGAAACAAGTAAAAATAATGCCCGAAGCCCTATATTATTTACAGAAACTCACAGACAATGATTTAGGCAGAATAAATAATGAAATAGAAAAAATTATTTGTTATTTGGGAGAGGGTAAGTCCAGTATTACTAAAGAAGATATAGTTATCAATTTTTTTGGCTCAGAAGAAGGCAATATTTTTAACTTCGTTGATGCTATAGGGGAGAGAAAAACCAGAAAAGCCCTGGCTTTATTAAGAGTCCTGCAAGAGAATGAATATCATCCGTTGTCATTACTGACTATGATAAGCAGGCAAATAAAATTAATATTAAAGGCAAAAACATTTAAAGATAATAAGAAAAAAATAAAGGGAGATACAAATCTCCCTCCTTTTGTTATAGATAAATTAATTAAGCAATCTCAGAAATTTCAGTTTGATAGATTAAAAAATAGCTATCATTATCTGTTAGATGCCGAAAAAAAATTAAAAACAGGATATTTAAATCCTGTTATGGTCTTAGAACAGCTGGTAATAAAAATAACTAATTAAATAAAAATTATTTTATTTTTTAACTTTATCATCATCCTGAACTTGGGCTTTATTATCCGGAGTGGCTTGAGAAAATATACGTAGTTTTTTTGATAATAATGATTTTTTCCGGGCAACAGTATTTTTTGCCAGAATTCCTTTTTGTACCGCTTTATCTAAAGCAGATATGCATTGCTGGTAAATTTGATTGGCATCTTCAGTATTCTCGGTATTAAGTGATTTTTCAAATTTTTTGATTAGTGTTTTTATTTTTGATTTGTAAGCAGAATTTCTTAAGCGCTGTCTTTCTGATATTTTAACTCTTTTTTTAGCAGATTTAATAATAGGCATAATAGTTTTTTCCTTTCAAAAAATATTTTGCTGGTAAATTTTAACATCTTTTATAGTTAAAATCAAGCAGCTTTAAATCTTATTTTGATGAATATACGGGGTACTTAGTAAGATGACAAATAATAATTACAGGGTAGCAAAATACACCGGTATAGTTATGTTCGCAACACTCTTATGTAGGGTTTTAGGATTAGGCAGAGAAATGGTTATTTCTAATAGGTTTGGAGCCGGACTTGAGACAGATGCCTTTTTCGTAGCTTTTATGATTCCAAACCTGTTGAGAAGCTTTTTGGGAGAAGGTGCGCTTAATACTACTTTTATTCCAGTTTTCTCCGATTATCTTACTCATAATAACCAAAAGAAAGCAGATACTTTTGCCAGTAATGTGCTAAACATTCTATTTGTTGTATTGATAATAATCATAATACTTGGGATTTTAGGAGCACCATTGATAGTCAATATTGTTGCAAGCGGTTTCAGGATGGAACCTGAAAAGTTTAAGCTGACCGTTCAATTAACTAAGATAATGTTCCCCTATATCGGATTTGCAGCAGTTGCTGCTCTTTTTATGGGAATATTAAATTCTTATAAACAATTTTTTATTCCCGCATTTGCGCCGGCAATGTTAAACATTGGAATCATCTGTTTTGCCTTTATTTACTCTAAAGGTATGGGAATTTTTAGTTTGTCGCTTGGTGTAATAATCGGTGGTATTTTTCAGATGTTGATACATGTACCTGCACTTATTAGAAAACATTTCAATTATAAATTTATTATTGATTTAAATGAACCGGGTATAAAGAACCTTTTCCAGTTATTGATACCTGCAATGTTTGGTCTGGCAATTGATAAAATAAATTTCGTAGTTGACCGTATTATCGCTTCTTATCTTGCCCATGGCAGCATTTCTGCCTTATATTATGCTAACAGGTTGATGCAATTCCCATTAGGGGTATTTGGCATTGCGTTGTCGATAGCTATTCTCCCGACACTTTCCCAAAATGTATCAAAAAAGCAATTTGCAGAAATGGGAGATAGTTTTACATTTGGGATTAAGATTTTGTCATTCTTTATTTTACCTTCTACTGTAGGGTTAATTGTGTTAAGCCAGCCAGTAATACGATTATTTTATGAGCATGGAGTATTCAGTTCCCAGGATACTCGTTTAACAGAAATTGCACTGGTCTGTTATACAGTGGGTTTATTTGCACTGGCAACTTTAAGGCTGGTAATAAGCACATTTTATGCACTTAAAGATACACGAACTCCTTTAAAAATAGGGATGGTGGTAGTCGTATTCAATATCGTATTAGATATTATTTTAGTACGTTACCTGGCACATGCCGGTATTGCACTGGCAACTTCAATTGCGGCTATTGCGCATTTAGTCATACTCTCCTTTGCCTTAAACAGGAAGGTTAAGGGAATATTTTCCCGAGAACTAGTTGGTTTTTTTGGGAAAATCTGTTCGGCTTCCTTTTTTATGGGTGTTTCCTGTTGGCTTGTTTCTCGATTTTTTGATTATAATCTTGACCTGAATGTTAAAATAGTACAGTTCGGACAAGTATTTATATCTATATTACTCGGATTAATCGTTTATTATTTTAGTGGTATAATATTTGGTATCCCGGAATTTAGGAATGCTAGAAAAATAATTGGTAAAATAATTAAAGGAAATTTAAAGGAAGAGGATATAAATGCCTAAAGTTGAGGAAATAAGAAATTTTTCCATAATTGCTCATATTGACCATGGTAAATCTACCATTGCAGACAGAATCCTAGAACTAACTGAGACTATAAGCGAAAGAGAAAGAAGAGACCAGATTCTTGATGATATGGATTTAGAGAGAGAGAAAGGGATAACTATTAAATCAAAAGCTGTCAGGCTATTATATAAGGCTAACGATGGTCATCAATATATTTTTAATTTAATTGATACACCAGGTCATGTTGATTTTTCATATGAAGTTTCGAGAAGTTTGGCTGCCTGCGAAGGAGCCCTGCTGGTTATTGACGCTGCTCAAGGTATCCAAGCCCAAACCATTGCTAATGTTGAAATGGCTTTGCAAAATAATCTAAATATAATATTACTTATTAACAAAATTGATTTACCGACTGCCAATCCGGATAAGATAACAGAAGAGGTTAAAAAGATAAAAGGGTTAGAAAGTAGTCCTATATTTCTAACCAGTGCTAAAGACGGAACTGGAATCAAGGAAGTTCTGGAAGCTATAGTAAAGTATGTCCCTCATCCCAGGGGGAGAATGGACAATCCTCTGCAGGCATTGATTTTTGACTCTGTTTATAATTCATACCAGGGCTCAATTGTATATTTAAGAATTGTTAATGGGGCAGTGAAACCGGGAATGAAAATACAGACAATGTCTAATAGAAGGACTTATGAAGTTACCGAGACTGGAATATTCAGCCCAAAAAGAAAAAAAGTTGAACAGCTTTCAGTAGGTGATGTTGGTTATCTAACAGCCGGTTTTAAAGACATAAGCCTTACTAAGGTTGGAGATACTATCACTGATGCAGTCAATCCTTCACAGGAAAGGCTCCCAGGATATAAAAAAGTATCCCCGGTAGTTTTTTGCAGCATGTATCCGGTAGAAAATGATGATTACCATAATCTCAAATATGCCCTTGATAAACTTAGTTTAAACGATTCTTCAATTAGTTATATTGCAGAAAATTCACCTGCATTAGGTTTTGGTTTCAGGTGTGGTTTCTTAGGTCTTTTGCATATGGAAATAATTCAGGAAAGATTGGAAAGAGAGTATCAGATACAAATAATTGCTACTACTCCAAGTGTAGTTTACCGGGTTCATTTAAAAAATAACCAGGTAATAGAGATTAACAACCCTTCTTCCTTGCCTGAACCGAATATTATTGAATTTGTTGAAGAACCATTTATCGAGTTGACAATTGTCTTGCCCAGTCAATTCCTGGGAGGAATTATGGAGCTTGTACAGGATAAAAGAGGGGTTTTTAAAAACTTAGAGTATCTTGACCGGGACCGGGCGCGGCTGGTCTATAATTTACCTTTAAGCGAAATCATGTTTGATTTTTATGACCGTATCAAATCAATCAGCAAAGGATATGCCAGTATGGATTATAGAATTGTAGATTTTCAGGCATCACCATTAACGAAGGTTGATTTATTGGTAAACCAGGATACTGTAGATAATCTTTCTTTTATCTGTCATAAAGATAAAGCTTACGAGAGGGCCCGAAAGCTGGTAGAAAATTTGAAGAATGTTATTCCACGACAGATGTTTGATGTTCCAATTCAAGCAAAAATAAATCAAAAGATTATTGCCCGCTCCACTGTTAAAGCTGTAAAAAAGGATGTACTGGCAAAATGTTATGGTGGAGATATTACCAGAAAAAGAAAACTACTGGAGAAACAAAAAGCTGGTAAAAAAAGAATGAAAAGAGTTGGTAAAGTGGAAATACCCCAGGAAGCATTTATGAGCGTATTAAAAATTTAATTAAGAAGCATAACTATGAATTATTCAAAGTTGGGCCTTTATATACATATCCCGTTTTGTTATTCCAAATGTCCTTATTGCAGCTTTTTTTCATTAACGGATAAAAAAGATATTGAGAAAAGTAATTATGTGGTTGCCCTAAAAAAAGAAGCTGGTATCTATAGCAAAAAATTTCCAGAAATTTTAATTGAGTCGATATACATTGGAGGGGGAACTCCTACCGTATTAAGTGGAAAAACAATTGCTGGGATTGTTGAAACATGCTATAAAAATTTTAATATTAATAAAAATATTGAAATATCAATTGAAAGCAACCCGGTAACATTTGATACTAAAAAGGCAGAAGAAATTCTAGTAGCTGGTGTTAACAGGCTTAGTATCGGTGCTCAGTCTTTTAATGATGGATTACTGAAGAAAATAGGACGAATACACAATAAACAGGAAATAATCAAAAGCTACAGAATTGCCAGGGATGCTGGTATTAAAAATATAAATATTGATTTAATGTTTGGTATTCCTGACCAAAATATCAGAAACTTTAAAAAAACACTGGAGGAAGTAATAAAGCTGCGCCCTGAGCATATCTCATTATATGGTCTTACTATTGAAGATAATACTCCTTTTCAAGAAAAAATAGAAAAAGGAATATTAAAAATACCTTCGGATGATATTGCCTATAAAATGTACCATCAGGCCATAAAATTCTTCGATTATTCGGGTTATGAACAATATGAGATTTCAAATTTTTCTTTACCTGGTAAACGTTGTTTTCATAATCAAATTTATTGGAAAAACAGGCAATATCTGGGCTTAGGCGTATCGTCTACTTCTTATCTAGAAAAGAGCCGTTTTAAAAATGTATGCGATTTAAAACAATACATTAATCTGTTAAAAAATAACATTCTACCAATCGAATCAAAGGAAATTCTTCCCAAAAAAGAAGAGATGTCTGAAACAATAATACTTAATTTACGTATGATGGAAGGGATTGGGAAAGGAGATTTTTCGGTTCGTTTTGGCACTTCTATGGAAGCTGCTTTTGGAAAACAGTTAAGAATGTTAAAAAAACAAGGATTATTACAGGAAAACGAATCTCATTATTATTTAACCAGTAAAGGAATAGCATTATCAAATCAAGCCTTCTTGGAATTTCTGAGTTAAGAAATGTGATATAAGCTATAAAAAAAATGGCCAAGAAAATGTATAATAAAATTATGTTAAGGCTTGACAAATATTTTGGGTAGTGCTATGTTATTTAAGTGATTAGCACTCTCATTGATAGAGTGCTAATTTGAGGTGATAATTATGGTAATTAATGATAGGATGAAAACTATTTTAAATGCAGTCGTTTATCGCTATATTACTACGGCAGAACCAATTGGTTCAGAGATGATTGTAAAAAAATATGGTTTAGATGTTAGTTCGGCAACTATACGACATGACATGCAGATGTTAGAAAAAAATGGTTTCTTAAAAAAACCGCATACCTCTGCTGGTCGAATACCAACAG
Organism: uncultured Atribacterota bacterium; assembly: GCA_964636625.1. Taxonomy (GTDB): domain Bacteria; phylum Atribacterota; class Phoenicimicrobiia; order Phoenicimicrobiales; family Stramentimicrobiaceae; genus CAZWUL01. The sequence continues at coordinate 17,482 of CAZWUL010000001.1, forward strand.
ACAAAGGATATCGTTTCTATGTAGACCATTTAATGTCAAAAAACAATATTAATCTAAGCCCGAATGAACAAAAAGAAATTACCGAACACTATAAAATAAAAAAAGAATTTAAGGAAATAATGAGAATTACTTCAAAGTTAATTTCTAAATTAACAAACAATTTAGGAGTAGTACTGGCACCAAACATGGTGCAAGATACTTTGAAGGATATTCGTTTTATCTCATTGGACAATAACCGTATTTTAGTTACTTTGATTACTAATAGTGGATTATATTTCCAAAAAATAATGAAGGCCAGTTTTGAAATATCAGAAGAAAATTTAGAGGCAATCGCCGGGATTATAAAAAGGGAATTTTACGGTAAGAGTTTGGAAATTGTCAATGATGAAATGCTAGAAAAAATATATCAGTATTATTTCAAATATCGAACACTGGAATCTATCTGGAAATTAATAGAAAATTGTTTTGATTTTAACGATGAGGAAGAAAATGTTTTTTTAGGCAATCGTTGCTATATTCTGAAACAGCCGGAATTTAAAGAAATAGAAAAGCTAAATTATCTTTTTGATTTTATAGAAGAAGAGAAGAATTTAGTACAGATTATAAAAAAATCTATTTTGAGGAAACAGTTTGATATTGTCATAGGAAGCGAATTAGGAGAAAAAGTTATAGAGGACTGTAGTGTCATAACAAGACAATATACTATTAAAGGAAAACCAATGGGTGCAATCAGTGTTCTTGGTCCGACTCGCATGGATTACCCAAAGGCAATTTCAATATTGGATTTCATTGCAGGGCGCTTAAGTCAGATATTGTCTGAATAAAATAAATTTAAAGATAATTTAGATATAAATACATATAATGATGTGATATATAAACATAATGGAGGCTAAGAATGGACAGCAAAAAGAAAAAAGAAGAAAAGGATACAACAAGAATAGATAATAAAGAAAAATATATAAAAATGAAAAAAAATGATCTGGTGGAATTATTGGGTCAACAGGATGATGAGTTGAAAATATTAGAGTCCAAATTGAATAAAGCAAAAAAAGAGCTTGTTCAAAAAGAGGAAAATATAAATTATTACAAAGAACAATTGATAAGAATGCAAGCCGATTTCGAAAATTTTAAAAAAAGGGAAGAAAAGAAAAAGAAAGATTTTTTGGAATATGCTAACAAAGATTTAATTTGTCGACTTTTATCAGTTGTAGATAATCTGGAAAGGGCCGCTTCTTATTCGAAAAATGAAGAAAGCCATTCTGAATCAATCAGAGAGGGGATCAAGGGTATATTAAAGGAATTCAGAAAAATATTAGAGCAAGAAGGGGTAAGCCCTATTAAAGCAGTTGGGGAAAAGTTTGACCCTTATTGCCATGAAGCAATAATGCAGGTAGAATCAGAAAAATATCCGGAAGATACTATAACTGAGGAAATTACCAAGGGATATTATTTAAAATCCCAGGTAATTAGACCTTCAGTAGTAAAAGTTTGCAAAGGTCAATCAGATGAAAATAAAATAAGCGAAGATAATGATATTGAAAAATCTTCGAATAATAATAAAAAAAATAAAAATAATGAAGAGTAAGATATAAGGAGGAAGGAATTATGGCTAAAGCAATTGGAATAGATTTAGGTACAACAAATTCGGTTGTTGCCGTTATGGAAGGTGGACAGCCTGTTGTAATAGAAAATAAAGAAGGAAGCAGGACTACACCGTCAGTTGTAGCATTTAGCAAAAAAGGAGAAAGATTAGTAGGATTGCTGGCCAAAAGGCAGGCAGTTACCAATTCAAAAAATACAATTTATTCAGTTAAACGGTTTATTGGCCGAAGATATAATGACCAGGAAGTTCAGGAAATAAAGAAAGTTCTGTCATATGATATTGTTGAAGGTGAACATACAAATGTAATGATTAAGGCCAAGGATAAAGAATATAGTCCGCAGGAAATATCAGCAATGATTTTACAGAAACTAAAACAATCGGCCGAAGACCATATTGGAGAAGAAATAAAGGACGCAGTTATTACTGTTCCTGCTTATTTTAATGACAATCAGCGTGAAGCAACAAAGGCAGCAGGCCGTATAGCAGGATTAAATGTTTTAAGAATTATAAATGAACCTACAGCTGCATCTCTAGCTTATGGACTAGACAAGAAAAAGAGTGAAAAAATAGCTGTTTTTGACCTGGGAGGAGGCACTTTTGATATCTCTATACTCGATATAGGCGAAGGCATCTTTGAAGTTAAATCAACAAATGGTGACACCTTTTTAGGTGGTGATGATTTTGACCAGCGTATCATAAACTGGCTCATTGATAATTTTAAAAAAGACCAGGGAATCGATTTAAGTAAAGACCAAATGGCATTACAGAGATTAAAGGAAGCAGCAGAAAAGGCAAAATGCGAATTATCATCATCAATTGAAACTGATATTAATTTGCCATTCATTACGGCAGATTCCAGCGGCCCTAAGCACTTGAACTATACACTTACCAGGGCAAAATTAGAGCAGCTTACCGATGATTTACTAGAAAGAACTATAGAACCCTGCAATAAGGCACTTGCTGATGCAAAATTAACATCTAATGACATTGATGAGGTGATTCTGGTAGGTGGTCAAACTAGAATGCCTAAGGTTCATGAGATAGTTAAGAAAATATTTGGGAAAGAACCGCATAAAGGAGTAAATCCTGATGAAGTGGTTGCTATGGGTGCTGCTATCCAGGCAGGCAAATTAAAAGGTGATGTCAAGGATATTCAGTTACTGGATGTAACTCCTTTGTCATTAGGTATAGAGACTTTGGGTGGTGTTTCCACAAAGCTGATTGAAAAGAACACCACAATTCCGGCATCTAGAAAACAGATATTTTCAACTGCCACTGATAATCAAACTGCCGTTGATATAAATGTATTACAGGGTGAGCGGCCTATGGCAAAGGATAATACCAGCTTAGGGCGTTTTCAGTTAGTTGGAATTCCGCCTGCACCAAGAGGTGTTCCCCAGATTGAGGTATCCTTTGATATTGATGCCAATGGTATACTTAATGTTAAAGCACAGGATAAAGGTACTGGAAAAGAGCAAAAAATAACCATTAAACATTCTAGTGGTTTGACTGAAGAAGAAATTCAGAAGAAAATTAAAGAAGCGGAACAGTACGCAGAAGATGACCTTAAGCAAAAGGAAAAAGTTGAATTACATAATCAGGCAGATACGCTAGTTTATACAACTGAAAAAACATTAAAAGATGCAGGTGATAAGGTAAATGATAGCCTGAAGAATGAAATCAATGACAATATTAGTCAGCTAAGAAAAGCTATGCAGGATGACAATATAGAAGAAATGAAAGCGGGAATAGAAAAATTAACAAATTCTTCTCATAAGCTGGCTGAAGAAATGTATAAACAGTCTTCTGGCCCTGATCAGGGACAACAACAAGGCCAGACTGGAGGGACAGAGGAGTCTACAGGTAATCAATCTCAAGAAGAATCCAGTGATTCCCAAAAAGAAGAAAAAGTTTATGATGCTGAATATCAGGAAGAAAATGACGACAAGAAAGAGTAGTAATTGAATAAATAATATTCATCAAGATATTAATTTCGTTGGATTTCCCGATTCTTATACAATAAATCGATGAAGACGGGAAATTCAACGATTATTATAAGATTATCAGCATAGTAAAATAAGGTTAAATAAAATAAAAGGGAAGTATATATTTTAAAATAATAATATAGAAAAATATAATCTAGAAAGGGATTATTGTTTTGGCAAATAAAGATTATTATCAAATCCTGAATATTAGTAAAGATGCAAGTCAGGAAGAAATTAAAAAAGCATATCGGAAATTGGCTTTAAAATATCATCCTGACGCTAATCCCAACAAAAAAGAAGAAGCGGAAAAGAAATTTAAAGAAATCGGAGAAGCCTATTCAGTATTAAGTGACCCGGAAAAAAGGGCAAGATATGACCAATTTGGTTCAGCTGATACCGCTGATGCTGGAGCAGGTTTTGATTTCAGGAATTTCTATGGGGAAGGCATGGATGATTTTGGCAGCTTTAGTGATATATTTGAGTCTTTTTTTGGTGGAGGTGGTTCACGAAGAACTTACCGACGCGAAAGAGCCAGGAAAGGAGCCAGTTTAAGGTACAACTTAGAGGTAACTTTGAAAGAAGCCGCTTTTGGTGCTGAAAAAAAGATAGAAATACCAACCTGGCAAAATTGTAGTCATTGTGGTGGAACTGGTGCTGAACCAGGAACCTCTAAAAAGACCTGCCCTGATTGTAATGGAACAGGTGAAATAAGAATGGCCCAGAATACATTTTTTGGGCAATCCATAAATATACAAGCCTGTCCAAGATGTAAAGGAAGCGGCCAGATTATTGAATCACCCTGTAAGGTGTGTCATGGAGCCGGGAAGATAAAGGCAAGAAAAACCATTAATGTTAAAATATTGGCAGGAGTGGAGAGTGGACATAGGCTAAGACTTGCGGGAATGGGAGAACCCGGTGAAAATGGTGGTTCACCCGGGGATCTCTTTATTGTTATTAGTGTTAAAGAGCACACTGTTTTTAAAAGAAAGGGTACTGAAATTTATTGTGACCATAAAATAAGTTTGCCTAAAGCTGTTTTAGGTGGGGAAACCACAGTTCCAACATTAGAAGGAAATGTGAAAATGAAAATTCCTGCTGGAACACAAAGTAATACTGATTTTAGATTGAGAGGAAAAGGAGCATATAAATTAGGTACAAAAAATAGGGGTGATGAACACGTAAGAATAATTGTAGAAATACCTAGAAGTTTAAATCAGAAAGCAAAAAAACTTATGTATGAGTTAGCACAAGAAACTGGCGAAGATGTTGAAAAAATAGGTGAAAAAAATTTTTTCGAAAAAGTTAAAGAAACCTTCACTAAAAAATAAAACATAAGCTCTTTTCTATAAATTTGCCCATTTCATAATATTCATTAAAAAATTTATTTAAATAACAAAGAAAAATTCATAATGAAAAATATAGATAGAAAAGTTGCCTTAAAGACAATAGGATGCAAAGTAAATCAGTATGAAACAGGAGTTATAAAACAGACTTTTCTTAAAAATGGTTTTACCGCAGTAGATTTCAGAGAAAAAGCAGATATTTATATTATTAACACCTGTGCTGTGACCAGAGAAGCAGAAAGAAAGTCAAAACAGATGATCAGAAAAGCCGGTAGAACAAATCCATTTGCTACTGTTATTGTAACCGGATGTGCTGTACAAACAGATTTGGAGGAAATAAAGGATTGTACCAATACTAGTTGCCACATAATTAGCAATTACTACAAAAATGATATTTTTAATATATTTGCAAAATCTTCTATAAATTCACCTAAGAAAATAATTCACTTCATACCCGGAGTTCATATTAACCAATACCATGAAAATTATTTTCCCAGTACAAGCAATAGAATAAGAGGGTTGGTAAAGATACAGGATGGGTGTAACCAATTTTGTAGTTATTGTGTTATACCGTACCTCCGAGGAAAAGCCAGAAGCAGGAAAGTTAATGATATATTATCAGAGATCAGGGAATTAATAAAAAACAGGTATAAAGAAATTGTATTATTGGGAATTAATCTTGGCAGTTATGGAGAAGATTTAGAAACCGATAATATTAATTTAGCAAAATTAATAAAAAAAATAGAAAAAATTCACGGCTTAGAAAGGGTTAGATTGAGTTCGATTGAATTTCCATGGATAACTGATGAGTTGATAGATACTTTTAATAATTCTTCCAAGCTTTGCCATCACCTGCATATCCCCTTGCAAAGCGGTGATGATTATATTTTATCCCTCATGAGAAGAAAATATAATATTACCATATTCGAGGAAAAAGTAAAAAAGATTATGGCAGGTATTCCAGATATTGCAATTACCACAGATATTATTGTCGGTTTTCCCGGTGAGGATGTATTATCATTTCAAAAAACGTATCATTTTTTGAAAAGAATAGGTTTCTCTAAAATACACGTGTTTCCTTATTCGGAAAGACTGTTGACTCTTTCTTCATTGTTTACTGGAAAGAATAATACAGAGGTTATCAAAAAAAGAGTTAAAAAATTAACTAAATTATCTTTAAAATTAAGAAAAGATTTTTTTTTAAACAACCTAAACCAGGAGAAAACAATAATAATTGAAAACAGTTATAGCAAAAATAATAATAAATATGCTTCTTGTGGTTTAACTGATAATTATATTACAGTTTGTATCAAAGGTTTAAAAAAGAAAAATGGAGAGTTAATAAAAGTCAGATTAAAAAATGCTTTTGATTCCTATATCGAAGGAGAAGAAGTAATTAATCAAATAAAATAAACTAAAAAGTATTTGTGTCTTCTTTGTTTTAAACTAAATATTTATAATTATTATAAATTATAATTTTTTTGATATTTTTTCGTTCTGTGCTATAATATAGTAAATTTCAAAAGATACTTTAAAAGAGTGGTTCAAAAGCCACTCTTTTGTTTTGTAATTTTAAATATTTAATTTTTTGTATAGGGTTATAACATATCTCCTAATTCTTCATTCCCAAAAGGGAAGGGGTTGAAAGGTTAAGATGAATATAAATATTGATTTAATAAAAATATTAGACGAAATTGAAAAGGATAAAGGCATCTCAAAGGAAGTCTTAATTGATACAATTGAAACTTCTCTTGTTTCTGCATATAAAAAAAATTTCGCACAAGGTAGAGATAATGTTGAAATAATATTTAGTAAGGAGACTGGCAAGGTGCAGGTTTTTAACAGAAAGAAAGTTGTTGACGCGGTCAAAAACCCTTCTGCAGAAATAAATTTTGAAGAAGCCAACCAGTTAGGAAAAGGTAGCATTGCAGTTGGGGATGAAATAAATATAGAGATAACCCCAAAAGACTTTGGTAGGATTGCGACTCAAACTGCCAAGCAAGTTATAGTTCAAAAAATTAGAGAGGCAGAGAGAAAAGCAATTTTTGAGCGTTATATTGATAAAGTAAGAGACATAGTCACCGGTATAATTCAGAGGACAGAAGGCTATAATATTATTGTAGATTTGGGAAAGGCTGAAGCAGTCTTGCCTATAAACGAGCAGGTTAAAAGAGAGAATTACAACAAGGGAAAAAGAATGAAATTTTACGTTATTGAGGTGAAAAAAACTTCCAGAGGACCCAGAATAGTTCTATCTAGAACACATCCTGATTTACTAAAACGTTTATTCGAATTGGAAGTGCCCGAAATCCATGAAGGGCTAGTTGAAATTAAATGTATTGCAAGAGAAGCAGGAAAGCGCTCAAAAATAGCTGTTGACAGTAAAGATGATAATGTTGATTCTATCGGTTCCTGTATTGGGGATAGAGGATCTCGAATTAAATCTATAATGACTGAATTACAGGATGAAAAAATTGATGTTATAAAATGGGATGATGATGAGAAGGTATTTATTGCAAATTCTCTTAACCCCGCAAAAGTACTACTTGTTCAGTTATTCGAAAAAGAAAAAAAAGCCCTTGTTGTAGTTGACGATGCTCAATTATCCCTGTCAATAGGCAAGGAAGGGCAGAATGCAAGATTAGCTGCAAGGCTAACAGGATGGAAGATAGATATTAAAAGTGATTCTCAATATAAAAAAGATAAAAAAGATGAATAGAAATGACATAAAAATATAATATCTTATATTGTCAATTTAGCAGGTAAAAAAACAATTACCATGAAACATTCTAAAAAAATACCTTATAGGACATGCGTAGGCTGTCAATTAAGGAAACCAAAAAAAGAATTACTTAGAATTATAAGAACACCGGAAGGTATAATAGAAATTGATGTAACCGGAAAGAAATCAGGTAGAGGGGCTTACCTGTGTTATAATATGGAATGTTTTAAAATGGCAACCATAAAAGGTAAGCTAAATAAAGCCTTAAAGGTGGAAATTTCAACGGAAACGATTAAATTAATAGAAGAAAAGTTTAAAGAAATAGAAAATGTGTCATCATGACATGTTTAACTACCCAAAGTGAATTGAGTCCGGGGTAAATGGAGGTCATCAGTATGAAAAAAAGAGTATATGAAGTAGCTGAAAATTTAAAAATCCCTACCAAAAAACTTATTGAATTTCTAAAAAAAGAGGGTATCAATGTTAAAAATCATATGAGTACCCTTGATTATGAAACAATAGAAATTATTCAAGAAGCCATTGCTGAAGATGGAATACAAGAAGATAGTAAGAAAAAAGAAACAAGGGATATAATTGTATTAGAAAAAATACCAAGCTTAAAAGATTTATCAAAGCAATTGAAAATTCCTCTATCGAAAGCAATGCAACAAGTATCAAAATATGGGAATATACATTCTATAGAAAAAGAATTGCCCTGGCAAATTGCAAAGAAAGTATATGAAGAAAATGATTTTAAAGTTGAAATTACAAAAAATTTTAAAAAGGAACTTAAATCAAAAAAAACAAAAGAAACCGAACATACAATGCTTACAAAATCACCTGCTATTACTATTGTTGGGCATGTAGACCATGGTAAAACAACTCTTCTCGACATGATAAGAAAGAGTGATGTTACTAAAAAAGAAGCAGGGGGTATAACTCAACATATTGGAGCTTATGTTGTGGAGGTAAAAAACAATCGATTTGTATTTATTGATACTCCCGGACATGAGGCTTTTACTACTATGAGAGCCAGAGGAGTGAAAGCAACTGATATTGTTGTACTGGTAGTGGCGGCTGATGATGGTGTTATGCCTCAAACAGTGGAAGCCATAAATCATGCCAGGGCAGCTAATGTACCCATTATTGTAGCTATCAATAAAATAGATAAACCGAACGCTAATATCGATAAAGTTAAAAAAGACCTTTCAAAACATGAATTGGTTCCTGAAGAATGGGGTGGTGACACTCTTGTTGCAGAGATATCTGCTTTACAAGGTAAAGGTATAGATGAATTATTGGATTTAATCTCAATTCAAGCTGAAATGTTAGAACTGCAAGTTACACCACAACTTCCTGCAACTGGAATAGTAATAGAAACAAAATTAGATAAAAGAAGGGGAATTCTTGTTACGGTTCTGATACAAAATGGTCATTTAGATATAGGAGATTATTTTGTTGTTGGTTCTGCTTTTGGAAAAGTAAAGAGCATGATGGATGACAAGGGCAAAAGATTAAAGCATGCTGGACCTTCAACTCCTGTAGAAATCACTGGTTTTAATAAAATGCCTATAGCCGGAGATGTTTTTCAAGTAGTTGCAGATGACCATTTTGCAAAAACAATAATTGAAGAAAGAGAATCAGAGAAAAAAAGAAAACAAAAACAGAGTATTGACACTGACAAGGTTTCTTTAGAAAATTTATTTGAGGAGATGGCAAAAGGCAAACTAAAAGAGTTAAACATGATATTAAAAGCTGACACACAAGGTTCTCTGGATGCCATATATGGTACACTTTTTAATTTAAGCAATGAAGAGGTTGAAATTAAAGTTATTCACAGCGGGATCGGAGCAATAACAGAAACAGACATAATGTTGGGTTCTGCTTCTAATGCATTAATTGTAGGGTTTAATGTAAAAGTTGATGTTAATTCCCAAAAGCTGGCAAAGAAAGAAAAAGTCGATGTCAGGACCTATAATATAATCTATGATTTAGTTGATGAAGTAAAAGCTGCCTTAAAAGGGTACCTGAAACCAAAGCTTGAAGAAGTTATTAACGGAAAAGCAGAGATAAGAGAAATATTCAAAATACCAAAAATTGGAATTGTTGCTGGCTGTTATGTAACAGAAGGCAAAATATCTATCAAAGATTATATACGTGTTTTTCATGAAGACAATAAAATATATGAAGGTAAAGATTTTTCCATAAAACGTTTTAAAGAAGATGTAAAAGAAGTAAATGAAGGTTATGAATGTGGAATAAACATTGATAAGGTTGATGATCTACAGGTAAAAGATATTATTGTTTTCTATAATTATAAAGAAATAGAAAGATAAATAAAACAAGATGTTGTTAATTGGAACTTGTGAACTATTGATATATTTGCCTGATAGTCATTCTCTAAAAGATAAAAGAGGCATTATAAGCAAGCTTAAGTTTAATCTAAGAAAAAAATATAATATATCTATTTCTGAAATAGATCACAAGAATTTGTGGAAAAAAACTACTTTTGCGATTTGTTGCGTCAGTGATAGTCGACAGATTATTGACAGAACAATGGATAGTCTAATTAAAGAAATTGAAAATAATCCTAAAATTGAATTAATAAATTATCAGGTATCAACTATCTAGCGGACATATTGATAAATTTAAAGGAAAAATAAAAGGAATGTTTTAAAATGGTCTTAGAACAAAAAAAGAAACATTTTGAAAAAATATTAAAAAGAACCGTAAGCCACATAATTCATAATAAAACAAAAGATCCCAGGATAGGCTTTGTAACAATAACCAGAATTGTAATATCAGACGATTTGCACAACGCAAAAATATTTATATCAGTTCTCGGTACCAAGGAAGAGCAAGAAAAAAGCATGAAGGGTCTCTATAGCGCTACAAAGTTTATCAGGGCTGAATTGGCTTTTGGGTTAAAAGATTACCGTTTTACACCTTATATATCATTCCATTACGATACAGAACTGGAGAAAGTACACCAGCTTATGTCTCAGGTGTATAGACTGGAAAAAGAGAAAGAAACTGATTAAAATTATGCAGCACACTGAGCTTGAAGAAATTGCTGAAATACTCAAAAAATACCATAATTTTGTAATTACTTCCCACGTTCATTTAGATGGTGATGCTCTCGGTTCTGAAATTGCTCTTTTTTTAATGTTAAAAAGTATGGGTAAAAAAGTTAATATTGTGAATCAGGATAAAACTCCGGATATATACAAGTATTTACCGGTTGTTGAAGAAATAATTTGCATCGAAGAACTTGGAAAAGAATATTCTTTAGAGGTTAAACCTGAAACAATATTGATTATCCTGGATTCAAGCAATTTAGATAGAATAGGGAATATTCATATTAATATGAAACAAATTGAATTCATTATAAACATTGACCATCACTCATCCAATACTCTCTTCGGAAAATATAATTTCATTGATACATCTGCTTCTTCATCAGGCGAAATTTTATATAAATTAGGGAAAAAGCTTCATTGCAATTTAAATAAGGAGATAGCGATTCCCTTATATACTGCAATTATTACAGATACTGGTTCATTCAAATATGCAAATACAAACGAAGATACTTTTAAAATTGCCCTTGATTTAGTAAAACATGGTGTAAACCCAGGTTGTATCGCAAATTATATTTATAATAATAACGAACTCTCTGGCATTAGAATACTGGGAGAGGCACTTCGGCGATTAAAGATAAATCCATCATTACAAATATCATGGACAATTGTAACCAGGGATATGCTGAAGGAAACAAATTCTAAAGATGAGGAAACTGAAGGTATTGTTGACAAAATTCTTTCGATAAAAAATATTGAGGTTTCTGCCTTTTTGAGAGAGACCGAGAGTGGGGATATAAAAGTAAGTTTCCGTTCCAAGGGTAATTTTAATGTTGATCAGTTTGCCAGGCAATTTAACGGTGGTGGGCACCCCAATGCTGCAGGATGCAGTATTAAGGGTACAATAAACAAGGTTGAAAATTTAGTAATTTCAAGGCTACAGGATAAACTTAGTAAGGATTAAATATATTTTTAGTTTTAAATAAAACACAGAAGACTATGATAAATGGTATTTTAAATATTAATAAGCCTGAAGGAATTACTTCAGCAAAAGCGGTTCAAATAATCAAAAAAAATTTAAAATTAGACAAAGCAGGACATACTGGAACTCTGGACCCATTTGCAACTGGAGTTTTACTTGTTTGTGCCAATAAAGCTACTAAAATTGCTCAATACATTTCTATATTAGATAAAGAATATATTGGAACTATGATATTGGGCATTACCACTGACACACAAGACCTAAAAGGTAAAACAATCTCAATAAGACCTATTAATAAAAATATACTTGATCTCAAAAAAGTTAATATGGTATTCGAAAGTTTCCATGGCGATTCGTGGCAAAAGCCGCCAGTATTTTCAGCAAAGAAATATAAAGGTGTACGGTCATATAACTTTGCACGAAAAGGCATTAAAGTGAATTTATCTCCGCATAGGATATCTATATATAATATAAATATTCTAAAAATAATATTTGACACTTTCCCCAGTATTATTTTTAAAGTAAGATGTTCCAAAGGAACTTATATCAGGGCATTGTGTAATGATATTGGCGAAAAACTTGGTTGTGGTGCTTTTTTATCAAAACTTATAAGAACTAAAGTAGGTAATTACAATATTGAACACTCTATCGAGTTAAACAGTTTTATAGAAAAGCCAGCGCCTGAGCAAAGAAAATATATGTTAACAATTAACCAATCTTTAAGTCATTACAGAAAAATAATTCTAAATGAAAATAAGAGTCTAATTGCAAAAATAAAAAATGGAAATCAATTTTCCGAGAAAGAAATAAATTGCATAACAAATTGTCAGGACAGTATTTCGACTGACACATATAGAGTCTGCTCTTATGATGGCAACTTGTTGGCGATAGCCAAAAGAATAAATAGTCCTGTATATCTAAAAAAATATAAGGTTGAAAAAGTTTTCATATGACAAATAATAAAAAAAATAATTATGAATATAAACAGATTAACTATTTTAATATTTACAATAAAGATATGAAAAAATACATTGCATTGGGGTTTTTCGATGGAATACACCTTGGCCATCAGGCCTTATTAAATTGGTGTGTAAAAAAGGCAAAAGCTGCTGGCGCTATAAGCACTGTTATCCTTTTCGACCAACATCCAGAAAAAGTTATTAACAAGTTAAATAATTATTCACTCCTGACAACATTAGCAGAGCAAATAGAAAAAATAAGAAAAAAAGGTATTCAAAAAATAATAATTTTTAAATTTGATGAGAATTTTTCTAAAATTAAAGCAGAAGAATTTATAATAGAGGTATTATTAAAAAAGTTTAAAATGGGAGCAGTTTTTACAGGACATGATTATCATTTTGGTTACCAAAAAAAAGGTGATATCGCTTTGCTAAAAAAATTAGGAGAAATATATAATTTCGAGTCATATGTTATGAATTCTATAACAATGAATAGTAACCAAAAGATTAGTAGCACCGTTATTAAAGATTATTTAAAAAATGGTGATATCGAGAAGGCAAATAAATTATTGGGATATCATTATCAAATGCGTGGTAAGGTCATACATGGTGACAATAGAGGAAATTCTGTTCTTTCTTTTCCAACAGCAAATTTGGAAATAGAACCTGAGAAGCTTTTACCAAAGAACGGAGTATATCTAGGGTTTACTCATTATAAAGGAAGAAAATATAATAGCTTGATTAATATAGGCTTCAAACCCACCTTCAAGCTTGAAAAATGGAATATCTCTGTTGAAGTATATATATTTAACTTTAGAAATGATATCTACAATAAAAAAGTCATTATTTCATTTATTAAAAGAATAAGAGATGAAAAAAAGTATAATAATGCCAGAGACTTAATTTCACAAATAAAACAAGATAAGCTAATCGCAGATAATTATTTTAATGAACATGAATAAAAAATAAAAAAATAACTATATACTGGTAGATATTTAAAATAGGCAGCAATGAAATAAGTTTGAACGAAGATATTAATTATGTTATAATATATATTTGAATAATATAAAAAGAAGTATTTTATTGTAAATATTAGCGAGAAGTTTGCTAAACTAACTTAGCTATAAATAAAGATACTAAAATAATAATATTAATTTATTTGATTTTCAATATAAACATTATAACAGAAAGAGAGAGTAACTATAATGATCAAAAAAGAAGCTAAAGATAAAATAATAAAAAATTACCAGCATCATGAAAAAGATACTGGTTCAACAGAAGTACAAGTAGCCATCTTGACAGAGCAAATAAATAGTCTTACTCAACATTTAATACAAAACAAGAAAGACTCTCATTCCAAACATGGGCTATTAAAGATGGTTGGTAAAAGAAGAAATCTGCTTAACTATCTTAAAGATAATGATATTGAAAAATATCGAAAGTTAATCGGTCAACTAAATTTAAGAAAGTAAAAATTGATAATTTTTACTTTCTTTCATATTAATTTAAGGAGAAAAGAAATTTATGACGAATTCCGTTAATAGAAAAACTGAAATTAAAATTGGGGATAAAAACATCACCATAGAAACAGGTAAACTTGCAAAACAGGCTAATGGTTCTGTGTTGCTCACCTGTGGCGAAACAGTTGTACTTGTTACAGCGGTTGCTTCTAAGGAGCCACGGGAGGGCATAGATTTTTTCCCTTTACTGGTAGATTATGAGGAAAAATTTTATGCCGCAGGCAAAATACCTGGTGGGTTTTTTAAGCGGGAGGGAAAGCCCAGCGAAAATGCTGTTTTAACCTCAAGACTAATAGATAGACCATTAAGACCTTTATTCCCTGAGGATTATCATAATGATGTACAGATAATAACATCTGTTTTATCTTATGATCAAACAAATCTTCCGGACATTATTTCAATAATTGGCGCTTCCTGCGCCCTTTATATTTCAGATATACCTTTCGAAAAACCAATTGCAGCTGTTAGAATGGGATACTTGAATGGAGAATATATAACCAATCCAACAGTGCAAGAGATAAAAGAATGTCAGCTTAATATCATAGTAGCCGGAACTAAGGATTCTGTTATTATGTTAGAAGGGGAAGCAAGAGAATTATCAGAGGAAGAGATATTAATCGCTATCGAGAAAGCACAAGCTGAAATCAGCAAAATTGTAGATATGCAAATACAATTTGCAGAAGATATTAAAGGTGAGAAAAAAATTGAAAAGATTTGGCAACCTGACAAATTGTTGTTAGAAGAAAAAGAAAAACATTATCATATTGTAAAAGAAAATTATAGTGAGAAGATTGAAAATGCTTTAACTATATTTGACAAGACAGAAAGAGAAGACAATTTAAATGTAATATTAGATGAAATACTTGCTTATTATGAAGAAAATGAAGTAGAAAAAGAATCTAAATCTAATAGTGCATTAATAAAAAGCATATTTGATACTCTTTGTAAAGAGATTATGAGAAGAATTATAATTGAAAAAGAAACACGCCTGGATAGGCGAAAAATAGATGAAGTAAGACCTATACAATGCGAAACAGGTATTTTACCAAGAGTACATGGTAGTGCTCTTTTTACCAGAGGACAAACCCAGGCTTTAGTAATTACTACTCTTGGGTCTGTAAGAGATGAACAATCAATTGATACATTAGAAGAAGATAGTTCTCGTAAGTTCTACCTGCATTATAATTTTCCACCTTTTTCAGTAGGCGATGTTAAACCAAGAAGGTCTCAATCAAGAAGAGAAATAGGTCATGGAGCTTTAGCCGAGAAAGCTATCAAGGCTCTACTTCCTGATGAAACTGATTTTCCTTATACAATTAGGGTTGTGTCTGAAATATTGGAATCGAACGGTTCTTCTTCAATGGCAACTGTTTGCGGTACCAGCATGTCATTGATGGACGCAGGCGTTCCTATAAAAAAACCAATTGCAGGTGTAGCGCTTGGCCTTGTAAAAGAGAAGGATGATTATAAAATACTAACTGATATTTTAGGAATTGAAGATCATTATGGAGATATGGACTTTAAAGCTGCAGGTTCAAAGGATGGCATTACTGCTATTCAAATGGATTTAAAAATAGATGGGGTATCTCTTGATATTCTCAAGGATATAATTGAGCGTTCCAAAGAGGGACGATTATATATTCTTGAAAGAATGAATCAGGTTATAGAAAAACCAAGAGAAGAACTTTCCAACTATGTTCCAAAAATTTTTATAATGAAGGTGAGTCCTGACAAAATAGGTTGTGTTATTGGTCCCAGCGGAAAAAATATAAAGAAAATCATTGAAGAAAGCGATACTAATATTGATATAAAAGACAATGGTGAAATATTTATAACTGCTGATGATATTGAAAAAATAGAAAAAGCAAAATATCTTATAGAAGGATTAGTAAGGGAAGTAAAAGCCGGGGAAATTTACAATGGAAAAGTAAAAAGAATTACTAAATACGGTGCCTTTGTAGAAATATTACCAGGGGTGGAAGGTCTCTTACATATATCTAATTTATCACATTATCATGTTGATAAAGTTGAAGATGTGATAAAAATGGATGATGAATTTCAGGTTAAGGTAATAGGTGTTGATCAGCAAGGGAAGATTGATCTTAGCAAAAAAGATCTAAGTCCAAAACCAAATCGAAACGACAACTACCATAAACGTTCCCAAAATAAATCTGTACATAGATAATTTAGAAAATTTTAGAAATAATTGTTGATAATGAATAAAGAAATAGAACAAATAAAAGTCAAAGTAGAGAAAGATAAAGGTTGTGATGATTTACCTTTACCTAAAGCAGCCAGTCAATATGCCTCAGGAATAGACTTGTTTTCTGCTGAGCAAAAAGAAGTAATAATCAATAAAGGTGAGGTAAAATTAGTTTCAACAGGCATAAAAATAGCCTTACCGATAGGCTTTGAAGCACAGGTCAGACCCAGGAGTGGATTAGCCTATCGTTATGGTATAACTGTCCTTAATACACCAGGAACAATCGATTCTGATTACCGTGGTGTTATAAAAATAATTCTAATAAATCATGGTAAGGAAAGGTTTGCTATTAACCGAGGGGATAGAATTGCACAATTGGTGATACAAAAAATATACCAACCAGTTTTAGTTGAAACTGATAAATTAGATGATACCAAACGAGGCATTGGTGGTTTTGGACACACCGGAATAAAGGCAAATAATTAATAGATAACAATAATACTAAATAAAAGTATTATTCATTGGGAAGAAAAGTAAGGAAGCCAATGCATTATGTTATTTTAGGTTTAGTTCAAGGATTAACCGAGTTCCTTCCGGTAAGCAGTTCCGGTCACCTGGTAATAGTTCAGTATTTATTGGGTTTACAGATACCCGGTGTCGCTTTTGAAACATTTGCACATTTTGGAACCCTTTTAGCTGTTATTTTTCTCTTTAGACATGATATTAAGTTCATTATTATTGATTTTTGTAAAAGTTTAAAAACAATTTATAAAAGGAAATTATTTTTAAAATATATTAATAAAAATCCGCAATCTAAATTTGGCTGGTTATTGCTAATTAGTACTATACCAGGAGCTTTAACCGGTTATTATTTTGAATCTACTTTTGAAAAACTCTTTGGAAATCCAGCTATTGTCTCTTTAATGCTTGTAGTAACCGGGATATCTCTTTTTATTACAGATAAGTTTCTAATAAAAGGCAGTAAGGGAATGAAGGGGATCACTTTTATCGATGCTATTTTTATTGGCTTTGCGCAGGCATTTGCAATAATTCCTGGTATCTCGCGCTCAGGTTTTACCATAATGATGGCTCTTAGTAGAAACGTAAAGCGCGAATTTGCAGCTAAATACTCTTTTATTTTATCAGTTCCAATTATTGTTGGAGCAACATTATTTAAAATTAAAGACATATATAATCTTGATATTAGCATAAATTTGTTAATTTTATCTGGGTTGGCTGCTTTTTTATCCGGTTATTGGGCTATGCTTTTTTTTATAAAAATGCTTGTGAAACACCAACTAAGAATTTTTAGCTATTATCTCTGGATTATTGGCATAACTACATTTTTGTTTTATTTAGCAAATTAATGTTTAAAGGTAAAAAAATGGCAAAGAATAGCAAAAAAAACTATTCAATAAGAAAAAGAGTCATAGGTATCATTATTATTTCGCTTGCTGTTTATTATTTATTTGCGTTGATATTTCCTGCAAATAATTTCATTTTTATCAATTCCGTTACTTATCACTTAAACCAGCTATTTGGTATCGGAAAATATTTCATCTTTTTATTTCTAGTGGCAGAAGGTCTAAGCTTATTATTTAATATTCGTTTCCATAATTATTACAATAAGTTATTTGGTATTACTGCTTTATTGTTGATTATACTGGCTTTTTTACATCTTAGGTTAATATTTTTAGAGCATGCTTACTTGCTGGCAAAAAATGGGGCAGGAGGTGGGCTATATGGCTTTTATCTGTCAAGATATCTTTATAGTTATTTTGGCTTAACAGGTGCTTACCTGTTTTTAATTGCACTGGGTTTAATATCTATTTTATTTATTACTGATGTTTCTTTTGTTTATGCCATATGTTTTTTCTTTAGAAAAATGTATTATATTATCAGTAGTGCTATTTCTGGTATTAAAGAAAAACAAACCAGTTTACAGAAAACAGTAAAAAGAGAAAACCAGGATAAAAATATTGTCATATATTCAAATAACGAAGAAAAAACAAAAAAAAGACTGGAGCCAATTTTCAGTAAAAAATCTAATTCTAAAGAAAAAAAGGCATCTGCTGCAAATACACAGGAGGAAATTAATTTTTCACCAAGAGAATACAACAATAAGAAGAAAAAAGAAGTCGGTTGTGAATACGAAATACCTCCAATTGATTTATTACAAGGGGTTCAAAAAGAATTCAGGGCTAAAGGACAAGAAAAAATAAAGAATAATATTACTTTATTGCAAAAAACTTTAGATAATTTTGGTATTCAGGGAGAGGTAATAGGGGCCACTCAGGGTCCTACAGTTACAAGATATGAGATTCAGCCGGCACCGGGTGTTAAAGTATCAAAAATTACTAATCTAAGCAATGATATTGCCCTGGCCTTTGCTGCAGCTTCTGTCAGAATTGAAGCACCTATTCCTGGCAAAAATGCTATTGGGATTGAAGTTCCTAATAGAGAAAAAGATACAGTATTATTAAGAGAAATTATAGAATCAAATGAATTTCAAGATAATTCATTAATTTTACCTATAGCTCTTGGAAAAGATATTGGTGGGAAGAACATTATTGCAGATTTAGTTGATTTACCGCATTTACTCATTGCAGGCTCTACTGGCTCAGGAAAGAGCGTGTGTCTTAATTCAATTATTTTAAGTTTAATTTATCGTTTTGGTCCTGAAATGGTTAGATTCCTTATGGTTGACCCAAAAAGAGTTGAGCTAAATGTATACAATGGTATTCCGCATCTGGTTATTCCAATTATTACTGATACGAAAAAAGTAGACAAAGTATTAAATTGGGCTATCTCTGAGATGGAAAACAGATTTAAAATATTCGCCGAAGTTGGGGTACGAAATTTGAAGGGATATCATGAATATATAAAGAGTGTTAAGGCGGATGAAAAGCCTCTACCATATATAGTTATTATTATTGATGAATTAGCTGACTTAATGATGTCCTCACCGGTCAAAATAGAGGAAGCATTGTGCAGGTTAGCTCAAATGACCAGAGCAACCGGCATTCATTTGATTATTGCTACCCAGAGACCATCTGTAGATATCATCACAGGTTCAATAAAGATAAATTTCCCATCACGAATTGCTTTTGCAGTATCAACACAGGTTGATTCCAGAACTATTCTGGATGTAAATGGAGCGGAAAAATTATTAGGTAATGGTGATATGCTGTTTTCTCCAATAAATGCTTCAAAACCGATACGTGCCCAGGGTTCTTTTGTTTCAGAGAGAGAAATTAAAAATATTGTTTCTTTTTTAGAAAAAAATGGTCCTGCTCCAGAATATCAAGAAAATATCCTTAATCATAAAAAAGGGTATAATGGAGAAATAGGGGAAGAAGAAAACGAAGAAGATGAATTGTTTGAGGATGCTGTGGATACTATTATCAATAATAATCAGGCATCTATATCAATTCTACAAAGGAAGTTGAGAATTGGTTATACCAGAGCTGCTCGATTAATTGATATGATGGAAAAGAAGGGGATGGTTGGCCCATATGACGGGAGAAATCCCAGGAAAATATTACTTTCAAAAGATGATTATCTCTCAAGAAAAACTATTGAAAATGAATAGTTAGAAGAAAATAATAATTAAGGACATATTTTATTGAAATAAAAAAAATAACGTATTATTATATTATTAATAATATTATTAATAAATATTTCAATCTGATTTTTTAAACTTTTGAAAGGAGGGTTCGTTTCTTCTTAGTATTGTTTATTTTTTTACTGTAAATAATTTATAAAAATGAAAGGGGACAATGAAATGAAAATATATTCAAGAAAAAGGATAATGATAATTACAATAATTGTATTATTATTAGTCAATCTAAGCATGTCCTGTGTAGCAGAAAGCGCTTTAAATGTTGGTCTGGTTTTCGATATCGGAGGTAAGGGCGATAAATCATTCAACGATTCAGCATCACGAGGATTATCATGGGCTGCAAACGATTTTGGAATTAAAAGAATTGAGCTTGAACCCGGAGCTGATGCAGACAGAGAAGTAAATTTAAGAAATTTATCTGCTATTGGCTATGATTTTATTATTGGAGTTGGATTTTTATTTGAAGATAGCATTAAGACAGTTTCGGATGAATTTCCAGATACTAAATATGCTATTGTTGATAGTTTTATTCCCGAAAAACCTAATGTTGTTTCCCTGACTTTTGCCGAACATGAGGGTTCCTTCCTGGTAGGTATGATAGCCGGACTGAAGGCACTTCAGGACGGTGAGGATACTGTTGGATTTATAGGTGGTATGAAAACATCCTTGATAGAGAGATT
The DNA here is from genome assembly GCA_964636625.1 of uncultured Atribacterota bacterium. GTDB lineage: Bacteria > Atribacterota > Phoenicimicrobiia > Phoenicimicrobiales > Stramentimicrobiaceae > CAZWUL01. Next base: position 38,178 of record CAZWUL010000001.1, read on the forward strand.
TGAAGCCGGTTATATTGCAGGTGTTAAACATGTTTATCCGGACTGTAGACTACTATCAGCATATGCTGGGGATACACCTACCGCTTTTGCTGATCCAGTAAAAGGTAAGGAATTGGCATTGTCTCAATATGATAACGGGGCACATGTTATTTTTCATGCATCAGGCTTAACAGGTGCAGGTGTATATGAAGCCGGGAAAGAAAGAAAGAAATATATAATTGGAGTAGATTCTAATCAGAACTACATGGGATTTATAGAAGAAACAGGTGAAAATTTTGGATTGACCAGTATGTTAAAACAGGTTGACGTCGCTGTCTATTTAGCAATAAAGTCAGCAGTTGATGGAAACTTTGAGTCTGGTCTAAAAGTTTATGATTTGTCTACCCAGGTAGAGATTGACGGTGTTAATTACAATGGTGTAGGATATGCTTTAGACGAATACAATAAAAACTTAATTACTGAAGAAATGATTCAGAAGGTAGAAGATGCCAAACATCAAATCATCAATGGAGATATCGTAGTACCCGCAGAGCTGTAGAGTTAGGAATATTTGGTCATCATTAATGCATTTATATGCTTAATTGCAAATAAAATGTATTAATGATGACCATTGTATTTATTTAATTATTAATTTATATAAAAAGGAAAAAAATTGGCTGAATATCTATTGGAAATGAAAAATATATCAAAGCGTTTCCCGCTGGTGCAGGCTAATGATAATGTAAAATTTAATGTCGAAAAAGGGGAAATACATGCCCTTGTTGGTGAAAACGGTGCCGGGAAAAGTACCTTGATGAGTATCCTCTATGGATTATACCAGGCTGATGAGGGTGAGATATTTATAAATAAGAAGAAGATAGAAATTACTAACCCCAATAAAGCAATTGAATTAAAAATCGGCATGGTTCATCAGCACTTTATGCTAGTTCCACCTTTAACTATTGCAGAAAATGTTATTCTGGGGATGGAGCCCAGGAGAAAGTATTTTTTTATTGATATAAAAAAGGCTGCCTTAGAAATAAAGGAGTTATCTGAAAAATTCGGATTTAAAATTGATCCCTGGGCAAGAATAGAAGATGTTTCTGTTGGGATTGAACAAAGAGTTGAGATAATAAAAGTGCTCTATCGAGGAGCAGAAATATTAATTTTAGATGAGCCCACCGCTGTTTTAACACCCCAGGAAGTTGATGAATTATTTAAGATATTACGTTCTTTAAAAAAAGAGGGGAAAACTATTATTTTTATTACCCATAAGCTTAATGAAGTAATGGCAGTTTCTGACAGGGTTACCGTAATGAGAAATGGCAAAGTAGAAGGAACCATAAAAACAGCCAAAACTTCCATTTCAGAAATAGCCAACTTGATGGTTGGTCGAGATGTTCTTCTGAAAACAAAAAAAGAGGAGCAAAAAACCGGAAAAACTGTCTTATCAATAGAAAATATCAATCTTCTGAATAGTAACAATTTTCCGATACTAAGAGATATTAATTTATCGGTTGATGAAGGACAAATACTTGGGATTGCCGGTGTGGAGGGTAATGGACAGACAGAATTAGTTGAAACGATTACAGGGCTTAGAAATGTTAACAGTGGTAAAATATTTTTATACGGGAAAGATATTACTAATTTAAGCCCAAGAAAAATCAGAGAATTAAATATTGCACATATTCCGGAAGACAGGTGGAAACGTGGAGTAATATTAGAATATTCAATTGCTGATAATCTTATTTTAGGCAGTCATTATAGAGCACCTTTTAATAAGGGAATAGCCCTTAATTTTTCAGATATAGATAAACATGCTGAAAAACTAATTTCTGAATACGATATTCGTCCTACTGATAAAGATAATTTATTAAAATCACTATCCGGTGGAAATCAACAAAAGGTAATTGTAGCCAGGGAATTTTATGGAAATCCTATTCTTCTTATTGCCTCTCAACCTACCAGGGGTTTAGATGTTGGTTCTATTGAATTTGTTCATTGGCAGTTATTAGAGGCAAGAAGAAATGGGAAAGCCATTGTATTAGTTTCAGCAGAACTTGATGAGATACTCTCTTTAAGCGACAAAATAGCAGTAATTTACGGGGGTCGTATCGTAGAGGTAATGGATACCAAAGATGCTGAAAGAAGAAAAATAGGATTGCTTATGACTGGTGCTAACCAGGAGAAAAAACAAAAAGAGAAGGAATGATGGTATAGAATAGGGGGATTCTCTTGAATAATAAAAAACATGGCAATGCTACTCAATTATCTTATTATATTTTAGAAAAAATAACTCCTATTATTGCAATTTTAGGAGCATTATTTCTTGGCTCAATTGTTATTTTACTAATGGGAGAAGACCCGATTAATGTTTATAGGATGATGTTTGGGTTTGCAATTGGGAATCGCGATGGCTGGGGAAATGTCCTTTTTAGAGCTACTCCTTTAATATTTACCGGTTTAACCGTTGCTTTTGCTTTTCGTTGTGGATTGTTTAATATTGGAGGGGAAGGACAGGTTTATGTAGGTGCGTTTTTTGCTGCCTATATTGGTTTTTCTCTTACTAATCTTCCTGCAATTATATTATTGCCGTTAACTATAATCGCAGCTGCTATAGGAGGAGCATTTTGGGCATCTATACCGGGTATTTTAAGAGCAAAAACCGGTGTTCATGAAGTAATTGTAACTATTATGATGAATTGGATTGCTGCATCGTTTACTTTTTATTTAGCCTTGGTGTATAAAGCACAGCCAACAGAAGAAATGAAAGCAGCAGGTGTTCAGCAAATGATTCCCCATACCGAAGAAATAGCCGAAGCCGCCAGATTACCAAGAGTTGCAACAATATTATCATCTTTGAATATTTCTTTCCCTTCCCATAATCCTTTGAATATGTCATTTTTTATCGCAATTGCTGCTGCTTTTGTGGTATATTATATACTATGGAAAACAAGCTTAGGTTATGAAATAAGAGCAGTCGGCCATAATCCAATGGCTTCCGAATATGCAGGAATAAATATTGCGAAGAATATTATAATAGCAATGATGATAAGTGGAGCACTTGCAGGATTAGTTGCGACAAACGAAGTAATGGGTTATTCATTTAGATGGAGACAGGAACTTTTTACTAACATGGGGTTTAATGGTATCGCAGTGGCATTATTAGGTAAAAACCATCCCTTGGGAGTAGTATTGGCAGCTATACTTTTTGGAATCCTTTCTTACGGGGGTGCCCTTGTTAATATATTTACGGCAGGTAAAATACCACGCGAACTTATAATTGTTATACAGGCTGTTATTGTTATTTTGGTAGTGGTAGCTGATGAAATTGTTAAACGGTTTATTATTAAAAGGAAAATACAATTATGATAGCAAGTATTCTTAATGCTGATTTTATCGCATCTGTAATACGTATTGCTGTTCCATTGACATTAGCAGGATTAGGGGGAGTATTTTCTGAAAAATCAGGGGTAATAAATATTGGTTTAGAGGGTATGATGCTAACCGGGGCTTTTGCTGCTGTAGCGGCAACAAATTTTACAGGCAATCCGTGGTTAGGGGTTGTATTTGCGATTATTATTGGGATTTCGTTAGGCTTAATTCATGCAATTGTCACTGTTTCTTTTAGAGCAAATCAAATTGTCAGCGGTGTTGCTATTAATCTATTTGCCGGTGGTATTACCGTATTTTTGAGCTGGCTCTGGTTTCAAGAGTCACAAATAATGGTGCGAAGGAGTTTACCTATCTGGGGAGTAGATGTTCCAAAGGCAGGAGAAGCCCTGCCTTTGATTAGAAGTATGATTGTTGTTTTCGCTCACCATTCCCCACTTGTATATCTTACTTTAATTATTGTTCTAATATCTCATGTTATAATATTTAAAACACCCTTTGGTTTAAGATTACGAGCTGTGGGAGAATACCCTCATGCTGCAGATACTCTTGGTGTTAATGTTATAAATATGAGATATCTTGCTGTCATTATATCAGGAGCCCTGGCTGGCTTGGCTGGCTCATTCCTGTCAATTGAGCAAGCTCATTTTTTTGTTAGAGATATGAGTGGCGGAAGAGGATTTATTGCATTGGCTGCTATGATTTTTGGTAAATGGACACCATTTGGCACAGTAGGCGCTGCTTTAATTTTTGGAATTGGAGAGGCGCTTGCTATAAGATTGCAAGGTATTTTTACAATACCTGTACAATTTATAAATATGGTACCTTACTTACTGGCAATATTTGTATTGGTGGGTGCAATAGGAAGATCGAATGCCCCTGCCGCAGATGGTGTTCCTTATGAAAAAGAAACTATTTGAAAAAGCGATTTCCAGATTCAATACTAAATTAGGAGTATTAATGTTAAATGAAACAAATAGGAGAATACTTAAAAAATAGAAGAATAGAGTTGGGTATTTCACTGGATGAAGCTGAACAATCCCTTAAAATAAGAAAAAAATACCTAATTGGTATCGAGGAGGGGAATGAAAACATTCTTCCTGGTAGAACTTATTTTATTGGTTATTTAAGAAATTATGCTAATTATCTTGATGCAGATCAGGAATATATCAGTAAATTATTAGAAGGAACAAAAGAAGCAGAAGAAGAAAAAAAAGCAATGGAAGAGGAGTTAAGAGAAGAACAACCAGAGAAAAAAAAAGTATCTAGAAAAAAAAGCAAAAGCACCGGCAAATATTTTTATCCAGATAAAAGAAAATACCGTCCAAAAAGAGAAAAAAGAAGTATTAACTATATTCCTTTTTTAAAAATCATAATTATCCTAATCTTGCTTGGAGGTATTATTTTTGTTGTGAATCAATTCTTAAACAGGATGAAAGAACCTTCCACGCCTGTTAGCCAAAATGATAATAATAATTTCAAAACCAGCGAAGTAGAAGAAAAATCCATTGAGGAAGAATTGGCACAGATGGCAGAGGAGAATTTAGAAAGTGAGGAAATTGAGCCTCTTACTGCAGAAGTATTTTTAGAACCGATACCTGGTTATAAGCCCGTAAAAATTGTAACCCAAGAACCAACATGGGTAAAGATAGTACACGATGAAGAAATATTATATGAGGACTTTGTTCTTTCCGAAGAAGAAGTAGCCATAAAATTGGAAGGACTGGTTTCGGTTATAACAACATCTTCTGATAGTATAAGTGTTTTCTATGACGATATTGAGATAGAAGCCCAACCATCTGGTAATTATCGTCTTGTACAATATCAAATTGCTGCCAGTGCTGAGAATAATTAAAAATGGGACAAATTACTTACCCCAAGCCTGTCAAATTAATATTTAGCATAATCAGTTCAAAAGATGATATTTTTACCAAAGGGAAGCATCGCTTGATTGAAATATATGGTCCTATAGATATGGAAAGTGAATACCAGTTATTTGATTTTACCGATTATTATAAAAGTGAAATGGGTAATTGTTTAAAACAAAAATTGGTAACTTTTGAAAAATTAATTACTCCAGATATGCTTAGTCAAATAAAATGCGATAGTAATCATTTAGAACTGCAGTTAAGTATGGACAACAAAAACATAGGTCAGACAACGCAAAGAAAAGTAAATTTTGATCCAGGCTATTTGACACTAGGTAAATTTGTATTAGCCAGTACAAAAAACGGAGCTGCTAGAATCTATCTAAATCAGGGGATATATTCCGAAATTACACTTAGATATGTTAAGAAATCATTCAGTCCTTTAGAGTGGACCTATAGAAATTATAAAACTGATTTATTTATTGAATTTCTTAATAAAGTAAGAGAAAAATATAAAATTCAATTAAAAGAAATTCCAAAAAATAACAATTAAATTAACAGATAATGTAAAAGGAGTTGAATAATTATAATTAGTGGTACAAAAAGAGTCTTTATTGCAGTTAATCTTGATAAAGAATTAAAACAATACCTTTCTATTGTTCAAGATGATATAATGAAAAATAAAGATGCACAAGTACGTATAAAAACAGTTGATAAAAATAATTTTCACCTTTCTTTAAAATTCCTTGGCGACTTAAATATGTTGTCAATTGAAAAAACATTGATTGCACTGCAGAGATTATTATCCCACTATCATTCTTTTAAAATTGCACTTTCAAGTAGACTGGGAGTATATCCTGATTTTAAAAAACCTCGTGTTATCTGGGCAGGCATTAAAGAAGGCAATGATGAATTAATAAAAATATATCATGATATTGAAAGAAAACTAAAGGATGAATCATTTTATTGCTGTGATAAAAATTTTTCTCCACATATTACCCTGGGGAGGGTGAAATATATTAAATACCCAAAAAATTTAGCAGATTATTTAAGAACTATTAAATTAAAAGATATTTCCCAGGTTGTTCGTTCAATAGAGTTGATGGAAAGTGATTTAACAAGTAATGGCCCTATTTATAACGTGATAAGCAGTTTTCCATTTTTATAATAAGAAGAATCCATCAAAGTATAATTATATTGAGTGTTTTGGAAATTAAAAAGGTAATTACTTAATAACATAAATATTAGGAGTATTTTATGAAAGAAAGTAAAAATAATGTTTCAGAAAGAGAAAAAGCCTTAAAAATGGCCATGCAAAATATAGAGCATCGCTTTGGAAAAGGTTCAATAATGAAATTTAGTGATAGGCCGAAAGTTACAGAAAGTAATATCATTTCTACCGGTTCTCTGGCATTGGATATCGCATTGGGAATAGGTGGGGTACCCCGGGGGAGGGTTGTAGAAATATTTGGCCCGGAATCTTCAGGTAAGACAACATTGGCTTTACACATGATTGCTGAGGCGCAAAAAAATAAAGGGATAGTAGCATTTATTGATGCTGAACATGCTCTTGATCCCGCTTATGCAAAGAATATTGGTATAAATATTGATGAGTTAATTATATCTCAGCCCGATACTGGAGAACAGGCACTGGAAATTGCTGAATCGTTGGTTAGGAGTAATGCTGTTGATATTATTGTAGTTGATTCGGTAGCAGCCTTGGTTCCAAAGGCAGAAATTGAGGGCGATATGGGAGATTCATCAATGGGATTACAGGCCAGATTAATGTCCCAAGCATTAAGAAAACTAACTGCTATAATTAACAAATCAAGAACAACAATGATATTTGTTAATCAAATACGAGAAAAAATAGGAATAATTTTTGGGAATCCTGAAACTACTCCTGGCGGAAGGGCATTAAAATTTTATTCAACAATAAGACTGGATATCAGAAGAAAGGCTTCAATCAAGAAAAATGATACAAATATCGGCATATCTGCTAAAGTCAAAGTTGTAAAAAATAAATTAGCCCCACCTTTTCAGGAAGCTACCTTTGATATTATCTTTGGCAAGGGGATTTCCAGAGAGGGGGATATATTTAATTTAGGAGTTATGTATAATATTATCCAAAAATCAGGTACCTGGTTTTCTTATAACGATATGCAGTTAGGCCAGGGTAAAGAAAATACAAAATTATATTTTTTAGAGAACCCGGAATTATCTAAAGAAATTGAGAAAAAAATATTAATTGCCGCAAAACTTCCCGGAACAGAGGGAGAACAACCCGATACTAAAGATGAACAAAGCACATAAAATTACCGACATACAGTTAAAAAGAAATATTGTAAAAATATATGTTGATAACAATTTTTTTGTTGAGACTGAATCTGTAATATTAAGTGATTTTGACTTATATATTGGAAAAGATATAAGTAATGAAATTATTGATAATATAAGGAAAAAAGAAGCCTTTCGTAAAGCAAAAAATGATGTTATACGTTTTTTATCATATCGTTTCCGTTCTGAATGGGAGGTAGTTAATAAATTAAAACGAAAAAAATATTCAACAAATACAATAAATGAAATAATTCATTGGTTAAAAGAAAAAGAATTGATTAATGACAGAGAATTTTCCTTAATGTGGATCAAAGATCGCATGGCTAATAAACCACTGGGAAAATTGAAAATAAAAAAAGAATTAAGGCAAAAAGGCATCAAAGAAAATATTATTGATAATGTAATAAGTATTTTTTTTGAAAAAGAAGAAGATGAATTGGAGATTGCCTATCAATTAATTGAAAGGAAAAAGCATGCTTTAAAGCTTAAAAATATTAAATTAGAGCCAAAATATATTATTAGCATGTTAAAAAATCGCGGCTTTTCTTACAGTGTGATAAATAATATCTATGATAAAATTATAAACGACTAAATATATTTTTCATAATTTACTAAAAAATAAAATAATAGTAACAAAAATAGAATTTTAATTTATAGTGGAGTCTTGTAAAAAAGTAATATGGCAGTAATTCAACGCTATTTGACTTTTATTTTTTATAGAGATAAAATATATAAGTTAATATTAATATAAGTATATCCTTAATTTTTTAATTTGTTCTTAGTTTTTAACAGATAGCTGAAGCATAAGCATAAATTGTTTTTTACTAATATGTAATGTAGTATATTTTAATGTGTTGTGAATATAATTTTTGAACCTTTTAAATTGAATAGGGGGTGAAAGCCATTAATACATCTATTTTTTCTATTGCAACAATTTTGTTGGGCATACTAATTGGCTTTTTGTTAACTAATTTTTTTGCAAAAACAAAATTATCTTCATCAGAAAAGGCGAGCAATCAAATTATTGAAAATGCTAACAAAGAAGCTGAATCAATAAAAAAAGAAGCTCAATTACAAGCGAAAGAAGAAACTTATCAAATTATAAGAAAAAGCGAAATAGAATGCCAACAAAAAAGAAATAAGTTAGAAAACATTAACGAACAACTTATCAAAAAAAGCAATAATCTTGTGCAAAAATTAGAACTAATCGAAAAAAGACAGAAGGATATAACTATTAAAGAACAAGAAATTGAAAAAAAATCACAAGAAATCACTCAAATTTACCAAAAACAGAGAGATGAATTAGTTCGTATATCGAAATTAAATATTGAGGAAGCAAAAAAAGATTTACTTGGTAGATTGGAAAAAGAATTAGATCATGAGGCAGGTAAATTAATTAAAACTGTTGAAGAACAAGCTAAAGAGGATGCTGAGAAAAAGGTGCGCAACATTATTGCTCTTGCAATTCAACGTTATTCTTCTGACTATACAGTAGAGTCAACTATATCAGTTGTCTCTCTTCCTAATGAAGACATGAAAGGAAGAATAATCGGAAGAGAGGGCAGAAACATCAGAACTTTTGAAAGAATAGCCGGAGTTGATTTAATAGTTGACGATACCCCGGAGGCAGTTATTATTTCGGGTTTCGATCCTGTAAGGCGTGAAATAGCCAGGATTGCCCTGGAGAAGTTAATCACTGATGGTAGAATACAACCAGCCAGGATAGAGGAAGTAATAGAAAGTTCAAAGAAAATTGTTGAGAGTAATATAAAAGAAGAAGGAGAAAAGGCAGTATTTGATACGAATGTAAGGAATTTAAGCCCAAAATTGGTTAATATTTTAGGTAAACTAAAATATAGAACAAGTTACGGACAAAATGTTTTACAGCATTCAAAAGAAGTTGCTTATTTTGCTGGAATTATGGCAGATGAGTTAGGATTAAATTCAACTTTCTGTAAAAGGGCGGGATTGTTACATGATATTGGGAAAGCTGCTGATATGGAAATTGAAGGTCCTCATGCATTAATTGGAGCTGACATAGCTAGAAAAAATGGCGAGTCACAAAAAATTGTAAATGCAATTGCTGCTCATCATGAAGACGAAAAGCCTGAAACAGTTGAAGCTATATTAGTTCAGGCAGCAGATGCAATTTCAGCTTCAAGGCCGGGAGCTAGAAGAGAAATGCTAGAAACTTATATCAAGAGATTAAAAGAATTAGAAGAAATAGCTAATTCTTTCGAAGGTGTTGAAAAATGTTATGCAATTCAAGCTGGTAGAGAAATAAGGATTATAGTAAATCCTGAAGAAATTGATGATTATTTATCAGCAAAATTATCAAGGGATATTTCAAAAAAGATTGAAAAAAATATTGATTACCCTGGCCAAGTAAAAGTAAATGTTATAAGAGAGACTCGCTCAGTAGAGTATGCAAAATAAAAAAATAAAAGCAATTATAAGAGAAGGAGTTATATAGGTAATTTGATATATCTCCTTCTCTTTTAGTTTTATAATACTTTATACTGATACTATTATGAATAATAGTGAAAAATTATATAAAAAATACAAACAATAATACGAATAGGAAATATATAAGTTATGCCAACATACTATATAAAAACTTTTGGTTGTCAAATGAACGTAAATGACTCTGAAATTATTGCAGGACAGTTAGAAGATATGGGCTATGAAATGACTTCTGATATTAGCAATTCAAATATAATTATTCTTAATACATGCTGTGTCAGAAAAAAAGTTGAACATAAAATATACAGTATGGCGGGAAGGGCTAGTCAAATAAAAAAAGCAAATCCCGGGGTTATTTTAGGAATCTGCGGTTGTCTGGCACAAAAAGAAAAAGAAAATATACAAAAAAAAGTACCATCAGCAGACTTAGTGTTTGGGCCATCTCAGGCTCCATCTTTTAACTCCATCCTGGAACAATATTTGATAAACAAAAAAAGAATAGTTGAATGTAATAATAGGGAACTGTTTAATATACAACATGTCCCAATTAAGCATTATAATCAAATATCAGCCTTTGTACAGATTATGAAAGGATGCAATAATTTTTGTTCTTATTGCATAGTTCCTTTTACAAGAGGTCCTGAAGAAAGCAGACCGTCTGAGGATATAATAAGTGAAATCAATAAATTAGCAAATATAGGCTATAAAGAGGTATTTTTATTGGGTCAAAATGTAAATTCTTATGGAGTTGATATAATAAATCATGATAATTTCGTTAACTTATTGACAAAAATTAATAATATTGAAAAGATAAAAAGAATAAGATTTACTACATCACATCCTAAAGATTTTAATCTTGAGTTGATAAAAATTATTAAAAATGGCAAAAAAATATGTGAACACATTCATTTGCCAATTCAATCTGGCTCAGATAAGATACTTAAGAGAATGAACAGGAAATATGACATGGCACAATACTATCAAATTATAAGACATATCAGAAATAATATGCCTGATGCCAGTATAACCACAGATGCAATGGTTGGTTTTCCAGGAGAAACAGAAAATGACTTCAGATATACCTTAGAAGCATTTAAAGAGATTCAATTTGATTCTGCTTATACCTTCATGTATTCAAATAGAGAAAAAACATTGGCATCATTGTTTGATTTTCAGGTTGATTATAAGATAAAAAAAGAAAGGTTATGGAAACTGATTGATATACAAAAAAAGATATCATATCAAAAAAATAAAAAACTAATTGGTAAAACAGTAGAGATATTAATTGAAAATAAGTCCAAAAAAGATGTCACAAATCAATACTGGGGCAAAACACGAACCAATAAAGTAGTAGTATTTTTAAATAAAAATTATTATGAGAGAAAGAAATGTAGTGGGCTAATTGGCAAATTTGCAGAAATTATTATTCACAACGTAGATGCTTATACATTGTATGGGGAACTCGTTAATGTTAAAGAAAAATAATATTGTTATACTCACAGGCCCAACAGGAGTAGGCAAGACTAATATATCTATCAGAATCGCTAAATATATCCCTGAAATTGAAATAATTTCAGCTGACTCAATGCAGATCTATAAAGACCTTAATATTGGAACAGATAAGCCTGATATCAGCATTTTAAAGAAATACCCTCACCATTGTATAGATATAGTTTCTCCTATAAAAAATTATGACGTAATGCAATATTTTAACTACTCTCATAAATGTATTAAAAATATACTTTCACGAAATAAAAAACCGCTAATAGTGGGAGGTACAGGTCTCTATTTAAAATCATTTATTGAGCCTATTTTTGATGGACCTGGGAAAAATACAAATATTCGTGCTAATTTAACAAAAATCGCAGCTGATAAGGGAAATAACTTTTTATATGATGAGCTGAAGAAAATTGATGCTGAATATTCTGCTAAAATTAGTAAAAATGATATAAAGAGAATTATCAGGGGATTAGAAGTATATTATTTAACCGGCCATAAATTATCTTATTTCCACCATAAAAGTAAGGATAATGTTTATCAAAATAAACCAAATTACAATTTTTATATTATATGCCTTTTTATGAAAAGAGAAAAAATGTATCAAAAAATAAATGAACGAGTAGAAGAGATGATAAAAAAGGGGTTAATTGACGAAACAAAAAATATAATAAATAAATATAAAAAAGAAAATATTAATTTTAAACAATGTACGGCAATGCAAGGCTTGGGCTACAAACAGCTACTATTGCATTTAAGAGGTTATATTTCTCTAAATGAAGCTATTGAAACAATAAAAAAAGAAACCCGTCATTTTTCTAAAAGACAATTAAGCTGGTTTAGAAATCAAATTTCTGTAGACTATTGGATAAATATAGATGAATATAAAAACCTGGAGGAATGTTCCAAAAAAATTATAAATATAATTAAAAGTATGGGATACTAATAAATATTGCAAATAATTTAGAAATGTGGTATATTACAAAAAATATACTACGTCCGATAATGTATCTTATGTAAAGTTATTATTTTATTAATAAAAACTGGTTAGTATATATTTTTTGAAGTTATCTCTCTTATATCACCGTCATAAGTAACAGGGTTGTTTAACAATTTTGACTATATTCCCCTTTTATAATATTGCAATATCTTCTGATATAAATACAAAGTACAAAGTTTAAAGTCTCACGATTTGAATAAAAAGTATCACTTAGTAAAAATTATGTTCTTCCCCGTGTCTGATTCCAGCAAAGATGATGATTTTTTGTCGTTTTCCCGGTCATCTGCAATTCGGATACTGATTCTAAGACAATAGAGCGAAGATTGGCAGTATTTTTGTAAAGTTAATACTAATTTCTTATGATTATACCCCTTCTTTATCGGGTATTCATACTACTTTAATTTATCAATTAGCTGGTAGATAAAATTAATATTTCCTTCATTATCATCAGGAAATTCTTGGGCAAAATCGTGCATTGAAAGGATTAATAAGCGTATCAGTCTTTCTTTGTCTTTATCTGAAATGTCCAGGTTATTCTTCTCTTCTGCACTATATACTAAAAATCTCATAAGCATGAAAATATGACTTTTTAGGTCTGAGATTAATTTATTATCAATTTTGTTACTTAAAAATTCTCTCCCAAATATTCTGAGCCTTACTATTTCATTATAAAGAACTTCAACAAATTCATGTGCAGTTTTCTCTTTTTCGATAATATTATTTAGAGAAAAAAATATCTGATCAAAACTCAGTTTGAATGATTTTAGAAATAATTCTTGCTTATCAGAATAGTAATTGTAAAGCGTTCCTACAGAAATACCGACCTCTTGGGCAACCATTTTCATAGTTACATTATTATAACCATTGTCTGCAAAAAGATTAAAAGCAGAAATATTTATTCTTTCTTCTATATTATCAAGAATCTTTGGCAATTGGTAACCCCTACTATTATGAATACATATTCATAATATATCAAAGAAATACTTTTGTCAAAATATATGGCAAGTAATTAAGTTATTGTTGCTAAATTATAAGAATAATTTAATTATATGTACAGCTAGCAGGATAAATGCAGAGCAGCAACTTTTTTTATATGTTTCTCTTGATTATATTCTTCACAAGCTTCTTTTGTTTTTTGTATTGTGATATATTTTATACCCTTTTCTTTAATTTTTGTTATTGTAGTATCGTTAACATGCATTAATCCAAACATGCCTGTTCCTATGATTAGAACATCAGGCTTGTAGCCAATTACATCATTTAAGTCTTTGATGTCCAGAATGTGCCCTTTCTCTCTCCGCCAATTCTGAATGATTGTATCAGGAAAGATAATTACATCTGAGTTATATATTTTATCATCGATTGTTATTTTACCGAATTGATATCTATTAATAAAACTCATAATCTAAATATGTTTTCCCCTTTTCGTTTTAATTGAGTGATGTAACTGATTTAGTGTTATTTGGTTTTTCAATTACAGTGCATTTTAATATTTTTATAAAAATCACTGCTTAAAAATTATCGAAGCATATCCTACTACTTGCTCATTCATTTCTGATACATCACCAGAAGTGGCATATTTTAATAATTCGCCTCTTTTTATGCCATATTTCTTACAAATCTCAATAACTACTGCTATTGGGCCAGGACCACATATAGATGCCTCATTACGTTTAATTGTCTGGTAAAAAAGCCGAGAATTCATATTCACTATTTGTTCTATTGCTTCGTAATCTTTCCGCCTTGCACTTTCTTGAATTTCATAATGTGTAAAATCAGAGCTGGCAATAAATAAACATGAGCTATCTTGTGTAGCTGTAAATATAGTATTTGCCAGTTTTTCCATTGTAGGTAACTGTTGATTAGTGATACTTATTGGAACTATTCTAAATTGAGACTTAGAATAAATAAACTGTAAAAATGGTAATTGTACCTCAATAGAATGCTCTAAGAGATGAGCTTGGGTGTCTTCTTGTATAATATTTTCTTTATCATTATCAATAATATTTTTTGCAAGTTTTTTGTCGATTTCAATACTACCAAGTGGTGTTTCCCAAAAACCAGAAGACATTAGAGAAACCGCCTCTCCTAAACCTCGGTGATTGGGTCCAAAAAGTATTACTGTATCCGGTGCTTTTTGATATGATAAACTTAAAAAATTGTGTGCAGCGATAGGGCCTGAAAATATAAAGCCCGCATGTGGTGAAATAATCCCTATTATTTTTCTCTCTTTCTGAGTGTTTTCAGGTAACTTTTGAGGTCCAATTTCATGAAGAAAGCATTCTTTTAATTGTTTGGATAATGATTCTTTGTCTGCATCATAAAATGAGCCAGCTACCATAGCTTTTCTTGTGTGTTCCATCTTAAACCTCCCATTATATATATTACAAGAGATAGAATATTAAAACCTGGTTCTACCGCGGTAGTGTTTACCGCCTTTTTTCTTCTTTTTTGATATTTTTGGTAAGATAAATAAAATAATAACCGCAATTATTATTATTATAAAAATAATTTTGAAAAACAAAGAATTATATATGTATTTTAAATAAGCTAAGTAATAATCTATTTTGATATTTGGATAATCGTGCTGACTGGCAATAACAGTTTTATAGTGATTAACTGCCTCCTTGTATTTACCGTCACTGCTATATTCTGATGCTAATCTATAATGAGCATCAACAATTTTTAGCTCGACATTCTGGTCATTTGGATAATCTTGCAAAATTATGTTATATTGGTCTATAGCTTCTTTGAATTGTCCATTTTCAAAATATGCAAATGCCATTGCTCTTCTAGATTCGTAATCCTTTGGATCTTTTTTTATCACATTTTCCAGAGATTCTATAGCTTTCAACCATTCTTCCTCTTCAATATACTCCATTCCCAGTTGTTTATTAATGATTATTTCTGAAATACAATATTTTACAATTCGATTATTTCCAGCATCAGCAACATATATATAGCCTCTATCATCAACAGCTATTCCTTCAGGATAATGCAAAGAAGTATCATTTTCCTCATGCCCAAATTCAGTTACAAAAGCAAGATTAGAGTCATATTGAACCACTTTACCGTTTCTATAGTCAGTCACATAAACATTTTCATCACTATCGATAGCAATATAACGAGTACCATTAAATTCACCAGGACCACTTCCAGCAACTCCCAGTCTTTTCATAAATTGACCATTTTGGTTAAAAATTTGTACCTGATGATGGAAAGTATCTGCTACATATATATTACCTTCTTTATCAAGGGCTATTCCCCTTGGATAATAAAATTCTCCATCACCCATTCCTTCTCTACCAAAAGAATACAAGAAATCAAAATTCTTAGAAAATACCTGAACCCTATTATTGCCAGTATCAACCACATATATATTACCTTCTTTATCAAGGGCTATTCCCCTTGGATTATCAAATTCTCCGGGATTACTACCATTCTGTCCGAATATTTGCATTGATTTTCCATTTTTTGATATTTTATGTAAACGGTTATTATGTTGTTCCACTACGATAATATTATCATCTTCATCTAATGTTATGCCTACTGGTCCGTCAAGTTGATTATTTTCATTCTCATCAGGAATGGTACCAATTATTTCACCATTACTGTTAAATATTTGTATTCTGTCATTTTCCCAATCAGTAACATATATATTGTTATCCTTGTTTAAAGTTATACCAACAGGGTAATTAAATTCTCCTTCCCTGCTTCCAAACACACCAAAGGTTTTCTCAATAACATAATTATTATCAATGGCATAAATATTTCCATTGAAAATAGCTAAACTAAAAACAATAATTATAAAAAACATTAATTCAATATATTTTTTTTTGTATATGGAAAACATAATAATATACCTCACAATATTTACGAAAAACTTTATGTATCAATTGCTTTACAAGAATTGATCAACTCTTTTATTGTCCTTTCTATTATCAAAAGAGACTCTTTTTGATATTTTATATCTTTTTCTCTTGTATTATCAAGATGTATTGGTTTGCCAATATTTACATAAATATTTTTTCTTTTTAAAAAAGAAGGTATCGTTGAACCTGGCGGATAAATATCATATGTACCATGAATTCCTACTGGCATTATTGGTGCATTTGACATTAATGCTATTTTGATAAATCCGACATTCAATTCCAGTAGTTCTCCATTCAATGAACGAGTTCCTTCAGGAAAAATACCTAATATTTTTCCATTTTTTAAAATATTGATGCTCTTTTTTATAGAAATAATACTTGCCTTTTTTCTATCAACTGGAATAGCACCAAGTGTTTTCACAATAATTCCCAGTATTGGAACATCAAATACTTCTCTTTTTGCAATAAAATGAATTTGCCTATTAATAGCAGTTCCTAATACTATTGGATCTAAATAACTAACATGGTTAGCAGCTAATATTATTGGGCCGGTTTTGCTTAAATATTTTTCACCTTTCACTTTTATAGGCCAAAACAAAAAGCTTAATATCTTTCCTAAAAAACAAGCTAATTTATAAATCATTATTATACACACAACTTTTATTATAATATTCTTAAATAATGTATTTTAATGTATTTTGTAATTTGTTATTTATCAGGTGTGCCCGAGAGGATTTGAACCTCCAATCTACGGCTCCGGAGGCCGTCGCTTTATCCAATTAAGCCACGGGCACATTCCAGGGTAATTTAATATTTAATCTATATTAAATCTATAAATATAATAACATTATTTATGCTTTTTATTCTATAAAAATTGTCAAAATAAGAAAAGAAATATGATTTGGGAAAATTATTATACTTAGGAAGTAAAATAAGATAAATATTTAAATTAATTATTTGAAAAACGACAGGAAATTATGAAAATATTACATAATATATTTTTTAATTTTTCGCAATTATATATAAACTAAATTCACTTGTGAAAACAATGCTATTCGCCGCGAATCATTTCTTTAATGCGCATTAAAGCAGAATTATTCGACCTTGCCATTTCATCCAATTTCATTGTTATAAATTTAATAGTATCTTCTAAATTTGGAATCATTACATATTCTAATGCATTGACTCTTCTTCTTGTTTTCTCTATTTCTTCAGTTAAAAGAACAATTGTTTTGTCTAATTCCGCCATTTTGACCATTAAGGGAGTAATTTCCTTATATTTTTTTAAAGCATTATCCAATCCGGGGTTTTTATTAACCATACCATATGTATATAATTCACCCTCTTCGATAAGTTCAAAATGAGGAGCTTGGACACTCATTATATTTTGATGAGAGATTTTCACCTTTGAAGTTCTTTTTGGAAATAAAAAAATAGAATCTAAATCTTTATTTCCCATAGATAGACTCGCTACAAGAAAATCATTTATATTTTCCCGCATTTTTTTATCAAACTCTTCTCTTAATTTTCTGTTTTCATGTACAAGTTTAATGAATTTTTGTATAAGTGCATCACGTTTATCTTTTAACAGTTTGTAACCTCTTCTAGCCAGAGCTAATCTTCTCTTTAGTCTTAATAATTCCATTCGGTTAGGGTTAACTGCTAATATCATTCTTTAAACTCCTTATTGGTATCTTGGCTGAGTATATTCGCTAATGTATCAGTGTATCCTTTAAAACTAATATATTATTTTTTCTTATTTCTTTATGATTCTTTTTTGTTAGAATCATCTATAGATTTCTGCAAATACTTTTCTATGTATTCATCTTTTATTCGTTTTAATTCATTTACCGGCAGCATTGCCAGCGCATCCCATCCAATGCTTAAACTCTTTTCTATATCACGGTTTTCATTTTCTCCCTGTTGGACAAATATTTCTTCAAATTTATCTGAAAACTTAACATATTTTTTATCTTCTTCAGTTAAAGCAGCTTCGCCTAAAATTGTTGCAAGCTCTTTAGATTCTTTTCCTCGCGCATAAGATGCAAACAATTGATTCATCACATTAGCGTGATCTTCTCTAGTTTTATTTTCGCCAATACCCTTATCTTTTAATCTTGACAAAGATGGCAATACATTTATCGGTGGATAAATTCCTTTTAAATGTAATTCGCGGGCTAAAATTATTTGTCCTTCAGTAATATAACCGGTCAAATCTGGAATGGGATGTGTTTTGTCATCTTCTGGCATACTTAATATTGGAACCATAGTTATTGAGCCTTGCTTTTGTTTAATTCGACCGGCTCTTTCGTAAAGAGTTGCCAGGTCAGTATAAAGATATCCGGGATATCCTCGCCTTCCTGGTATTTCTTTTCTAGCGGCAGAGACTTCTCTTAATGCTTCACAGTAATTAGTCATATCTGTTAAAATAACCAAAACATGCATATCTTTTTCAAATGCTAAATATTCTGCTGAAGTAAGAGCCATTTTTGGAGTAATTATTCTCTCTATAGCAGGGTCATTAGCAAGATTGATAAACATAACACTTTTTTCAATGGCACCAGTTCTTCTAAAGTCACTTATAAAAAAGTTTGCTTCTTCAAAAGTAATACCCATTGCAGCAAAAACAACAGAAAATGTTTCTTCCTTCCCTAATACCCTGGCTTGTCTGGCAATTTGCGAGGCTACTTTAGAATGTGGCAGCCCGGAACCGGAAAATATAGGTAACTTTTGACCTCTAACTAGCGTATTTAATACATCAATAGACGAAATACCTGTTTGAATAAAATCATTGGGATAATCCCTAGCATAAGGGTTTAAAGGGCTACCATTGATATCCAAACGCTTTTCTGGTATTATTTCAGGTCCATTATCAATAGGTCTTCCGGAACCGTCAAATATTCTACCCAGCATATCAGTAGAAACAGGTATTTCAATTACCTTGCCTAAAAAGCGTACTTTTGTATTGGAAACATCTATGCCAGTTGTTCCTTCAAACATTTGCACAATTGCCCTATCTTCGGAAACTTCTAATACCTGCCCTCTTCTTTTTTCACCATCAGATAATTCTATTTCTACCAATTCATCATATTTGACATTGCTTATCTTATTAACGATAATTAATGGACCATTTACTTCTGTAATAGTTGAATATTCTTTTATCATAAATTATTCATCCTTTCCCTTATTGTTGGATGCTAAGGACTTAATTTCTTTTTCTATTTCGTCTTTTATTTTTTGGAATTCTTTTAAATCATCTTCTGAAATAAATTTAGAACGTACAATCTTATTTTTAACAGATAATTGGTTTAATTGTTCATTTGAAATTCCCTCTTTTTCAATCATTTCTCTGGCTTTATTATGAAAGAATATAATTAAATCCAACATTAAAAACTGTTTTTTCATAGAAGTATAGGTATCAATCTCATCAAATGCGTTTTGATGCAGAAAATCTTCTCTTATAGCACGTGCTGTATCAAGGGTAAGGCGTTCTTTTTTCGATAAAGCGTCAATACCTACAAGTCTGACTGTTTCTTCTAATTCTGATTCCTCCTGAAGAATACTCATAGCAATAGTTCTGGTTTGAATATAATTATCATTAATTTCATCTTTAAAATAACTACTTAACTGATCCAGGTACAAAGAATAGCTTTTTAACCAGTCAATCGCTGGAAAATGCCTTTTATAGGCTAATTTATCCTGTAGACTCCAGTATACCTGCACAGTTCGCAAGGTATTTTGAGTTACTGGTTCTGATAAATCTCCTCCAGGTGGAGATACCGCACCAATTACACTTATAGTGGCTTCTTGCTCTTTAGATGAAAGACATTTAACCCTACCTGATCTTTCATAAAAACTCGCGATTCTTGTTCCCAAGTAGGCAGGATAGCCTTCCTCTCCAGGCATTTCTTCCAGCCTTCCAGATATTTCCCGCATCGCTTCGGCCCATCTGGAGGTTGAATCAGCCATCAAAGCAACATTATATCCCATATCCCGATAATATTCTGCAATTGTTATTCCTGTATAAACTGAAGCCTCTCTGGCGGCGACAGGCATGTTGGAGGTGTTTGCAATCAAAACTGTTCTTTCCATTAAGGGTTTACCAGAGTTGGGGTCAATCAATTCCGGGAACTCCTGCAGAACATCTGTCATTTCATTACCTCTTTCACCACAACCGATAAAAACTATGATTTCAGCATTACACCATTTAGAAAGTTGATGTTGAACTACCGTTTTACCACTTCCAAATGGACCTGGTATACAAGCAGTACCCCCTTTTGCAATAGTAAAAAAGGTGTCAATTACTCGTTGTCCGGTAATCAATGGTTCCTTAGGAGGCATTTTCTCTTGATATGGTCGCATTTTTCGTACAGGCCATTTTTGTAACATTTTAACATCATGCACTTTACCAGATTTATCTTTAATTTTAGCTATAGTATCAATGACTTTATAGCTCCCCTCGCTGATGCTCTCTATTGCACCTTCAATACCTATTGGTACCATTATTCGATGTGTAATAATAGAAGTTTCCGGCACTGTTCCCAGGCAATCACCGGCACTAACCTGGTCTCCTTTTTTTACTGAAGGTTTGAAATCCCATTTTATTGTTTTATTCAGACTTTCAGCTTCTACTCCTCTTGCAATAAAAGCACCTTCATTTTTAAAAATAATATCTAAAGGTCTTTGAATCCCATCATAAATTGATTTAATTAATCCTGGTCCAAGCTCAACACTTAATGGTAAATTGGTAGTATACACTGGTTCACCAGGCCCAATTCCAGAAGTTTCCTCATAAACCTGTATGGTTGCTTTGTCTTCATTTAATTCGATTATTTCACCGATTAATTTTCCTTCACTAACTTGCACCACATCATACATTTTAGCCCCTCTTAAGCCATCTGCAATAACTACCGGTCCTGAGACTTTAACAATCTTGCCCGTATTTTGTTGCATATTATCCCTCTTTTCTAAACAAAATATCTGTACCCACAGCTTTTTCAACATTTTTTCTTAGTATATTTATATTCAGGTTAGTATCTTTGATTCGGTTTGGAAGGATACAAATAGATATTGATGATATTTTTTGATATTCCTCAATTTTATCTATTATTTTTTGAGCTATGCTATCTGTAATAAAAACAATAGCAAAATTATTTTTATTACAATCTTTAAGAGCTTTTATTGCCTCTTCTGAATTAACTACTGGAAATAATTGTATTCCTACTAAGTTAAACCCAATAATTACTTCTTTTTCTCCTATTAATGCAATATTAGACATAGCATATCCTTAAATTTTTTTGAATAATATCTTGTGGTAGATGGTATCTTTTGCCATTCAGAATCATTCGCATGTTTTTGATATCAAACTCTTTAGCATAGTAATAACCAACAATACTCTCTAAACCGAAAGAATTATATTTACCAATTTTTAACAAATCTAAAAGATAATTGTCAATTAGTCGTTCTAGTTCAAGTAAAGAACCTTTTTCTTGCCAGTATTTTATCCCTGTTTCAACCAGCTCACTATAATCAGTTTTTTGAAAATAATTAGGCCATGAATGAACAGAATTCTCATAGATTCCTAGTATTTTTTGAGTGGGGTAATTACCGTATTTTATTAAAAATTCAGTTAATTTTGATTTTTTGATATTTCTAATCTTGCATCTACAAGCAATCATTATATTTGTTAAATCAGTTTCTTTTTTGTAAAAATAATATAAAAAAGGCTGATTAAACTCTTTTAACAATTTAAAAATCGTTTCATAATATCCTTTATCCAATAAACTTTCTATTAATTGGGTGTCTTCAGATTTCGTATATTCCTCCTCGGCTTGCCTTATAAATCTTTCAATTAACATAGGAACAACCTGGTATTTACCCTCTGATACTGCTGCTTTCAATAAATCTAACCTTATATTTCCGATATCATATGTTGGCATTGTGTCTTGTTTAGCATGTAATTTTGCCTTCATTGTTACCTTGAGATTATGAAAATCATATTTCCAGTTAAGAAGTTCAGATAAATATGTATTAGGAGAAATATCTCTAATTATTTTAATAGTTTTTCTGAGTATTTTTTCTAAATAATTGTCTATAGATATTGCCTGTGTATTTTCGAAAACATAATCTTCTATAGAACTTTCTGAAATAACTTTTAAGGCGTTTTCTAAATCCGTTGCTTCGAGCATTTTATCCAGGATTTCCTGTGTTAACAAACTTTTTTCCAGTTCTCGTATTCTAGCACAGGCATAGCCATATTCCTCTTGAGTGTTGGTATTTTCATTAATATATTTAAGCATTCTATTCCCCATTTTTTTGAAATAGAAATTGGTTCAATTTTGTTTCGATGTTATCTTTAATCTTGTCGAAAATTACATCAAGAGAAGCATTTTTTCTGATTTCCTCTGTTCCCAGGACAACCCCGCCTTTAATGTTAAGCGTTTTTTCTGCTAATTTTAACTCACCTTTTTTGCCTTTGGATTTCAGTTTTTTATTTATATTGTTAATAAAATCCTGGTTTATTTCTTTCCGTTCATTATTTCCTAAATATATAGTTTCATCTCCACTTTCAGTATTTTCAATAATCAATCTTTCCATGAAATGAAAGTATTTTTCCTTATTCATATTTTCTATTCTTTTTTCTGCCTCCTGAAAGATATCTTTAATTATGGCTTGTTTTTCAGAAAGAACCTTCTTGTTGGTTTCAAGCTTTGCTTCAGTGATAATCTTTTTTTCTTCCAGTTCAGCTTCCTGTTCATAACGTTCCTTAATGCTTTTCTTTATGGATTCAATCTCATAATGCGCATTTTTTTTGAAATAATTAATTTCATTATTAGCTTCTTCAATAATTTTATCTTTCTCCTGTGTAGCGCTTTCTAATATTTTATCTTTGATATCTTTAATCGACATTCATAATACTCCTGCTTTTATTAGACAATAAATTAGATAACAACACCATTTAGTAATAATATTGAGCCCAGCAGGGCTAAAACTGCATAAGTTTCTACCATAGCAGGCATAACAACAGCTTTACCAGTTTCTTCAGGTCTTCTAGATATAAGGCCAATTGAACCGGCTGAAGTTTTGCCTTGATAAATCCCAGAAAAGAATCCAGCAATTGCAATAGGAAGACATGAATACAATATTTGCCATCCTTGGTCAATAGTTAGCTGTTCTGGAACACCCGCAAAAATACCTATCCTGGTTAATACTAAAAAACCTACTAATAATCCGTAAATACCTTGTGTACCAGGTAATGCCTGCAATAATAAGACTAATCCAAATTTACCCGGGTCTTCAGTCATTATTCCTGTACCGGTAGTTCCAGCAATCCCAACACCTATTGCAGATCCAGAACCCGCTAATCCTATTGCTAATGCTGCTCCTAAATAGGCAAGAACAATTCCATCTGTCATTAAATAAATCCCCCTTTTCTCTCATTTTCTTCTTTGGAATAATAGAAGAAGATTATAAAATATAAAATATTTTTTAATCTTATTTCTTTAATTTTTACTTATAATTTTTGTATATGTTGTTTTTAAGCCAAACGGTTTAAAAGATATACCGCCGGCTTTATAAAATTTTGTAAAAAATTCAACATATTGTAATCTAGCATCATGAATAAATGCACTTAGTCCACTAATTAATAAATTAAAAACATGCCCGATAAAAAGAATTAATATAGTTAGAAAAATTCCTATATAAGGCATATTTGCCATTTCTGCAAGCATATTAAACATAGTAGCAATAATGCCAGTTGCTAAGCCAAGTGCAAATAATCTGGAATAGGAAAGAACATCGCTAAAATACCCGGTAATATCGTATAAAGAAAGAATTCCGCTACCTATTCTCAGGATAATATTTTTATTTGTTCTTCCCTGGGTTGTAACAAGTGTCAATATTCCGATTATTAAAAGAATCCATGCGATTTTTCCAAAAATGGGAGCTATCATGTTCTGAAGTAAAACCATAATAATTCCGGTTAAAAATATTAACCAGGATATCTGATCCATTATTCCGTCAATCAATTTACCCTTATTAACATTATCTATAAACTTTAAAATTATTCCAGTATAAACTTGAATTATACCCAGAGAAATACTTAGAATTAATAGAGGTAGTGGGTTATCTGTGGGATTAAATAATGATAGCTTATCCACCAGTAAATACCTTATACTGCTAAAGGCGGGTGGTAAATAATTTAAAATATCACCAAACCAGCTTCCGACAATAATTCCTCCAAATATTCCAGAGATACCACAATAATAAAGTAAAGTAAATAACTTTTTTGCTCCACCTTCCATTCCGAGTTTTTTTATGGCAAGATAACATAGAATTGCTAATACAGCTCCATATCCTACATCAGATAAACATAATCCAAAAAAGATGAAGTAAAATAACGAAAGAATTGGTGTTGGGTCCATTTCAGAATAATTTGGCAAACTATATAGTTCAGTAATGACCTCAAAAGGTTGAACTAATTTATGATTCTCTAAGGCAACTGGAACCCTGTCATCTTCTTCAGGTTCACTGAATTGTATCTCATAAGCCTTGAAATTTTCTTTTAATTTGTCTTTTAATTCAGGTATATCTTTTTTCTTTATCCAGCCTTTAATTACAAATGTTTTTTTACTTCTTTTTAAAAGGCTAATTGCTTCTTCTTTTTCTTTATCAATGATCAAGTAATCGTAAATTTTATATATTTCTTTATTTTCATTATAAATATTTTTTAAGTCTATTTGTATCTGTTTTCTTCTTTCAGAAATTTCTTTCATATTTTCAGATATTTTTTCTAAAATTTGTGCTGGTGTTCCTGAAAAAGAATGACTATACTTATACATTTCGACATGGTATTGTTGCAATATTTTCTGGACTTTTTCTGTATTTTCTTTTAAACAGATAATCGCAATTTTTGATGTATTTTTATCTTCCTTAACCTGTTCAATAACAATTTTTTTAATTTTTTCATTTGATTCGCTAATCAAATTATCAAGGTTGCCTTTTGATATTGTTCCTAATAAATAACTTATATATTTTGATTGCTCCACTGTGGATAAATCAAGGTCAAGCTCTTCCCAATCCTTAAGCTCTTCTTGAATAGCAAATAATTTGTTTTCCTGCAATTTAAGATGATTAAGTTCATTATCATAATCTTTGCATTGCTTATATATTTTTTCATAATCCAGAGATTTTGATAATTCTATAAGTGTTTCATAATTAACTTCTTCTTTAGATGGAAATAATGATTCTAATCCTTTCTTTTCTTTCTCCTCATAATCCGAGAGTAGGCCAATGCAAAATTTGACTTTATTTAATTCCGCATTTGTATTATTTCCAATATCATCAATATTTTCCCAATCATGAAATGCAGTTTTCCCCCCAATATGTATAATCTCAGCACAACCTAATTTTTGCAATTCTTTTAATAGTTGTTCTTTTATTGATAAATGTGCAAAAATATGAAATTTTTTAACTTTAGATATTGCCATTTTATCCCACCAGGTTATTTAATATCATTTTGATTGCTTCTTCATATTTGTTATTAAACGATTTTCTAAGCTTTTCTTTTTCTTTTAGGCTATTTTCGTATATTTCTTTGGCATTTTTACGGGCTTTTTTATTTCTTTCTTCAATAGTTTTTTGTCCTTTATTATTCCACTCTTCAATTATTTTTTTCTTCATTTGCTCATGTTTGTCTTTCTCATCCTGAATCATTTTATTGGCTTTTGACCGGGCATCCTCAATAATTTTTTCAGCCTCATATTCAGTATCTTTTAACTCAGTAATTATTTTTTTTAACATAATATAACTCTCCAAAAGTGTTAATATAAAAAGCTTAGGCTACTTTTTCTATTAATAATCAGCAAAATATGCACATTAAAAAAAGATATCATAAATATGTCTTTTAGTCAATTTTTGGTAATAGATAGAAATAGGTAATATTAAATTATATCTTATTATTAAATCTTAAATCTTAGAATAATTTAATTTTTAAGGGAAGATATATTCATGTTCTAATCAGATTTTAACTGCTTTACAATGTCTAAATACATTTGAAGCCTTTTTTTGGTACCCTCCACTAACCCGTATTTTTCTTCCTTCACTCTCTGGGTTAAATTATGAAGCTTTACTTTGCTCACTTTGTAATCATGATTTTTTACAACCTTTGTAATAGCAACTTCTAATCCATATTTTAATAAATCCATATTTGGAATACTGTCAATAATCTTTCTTTTCATCGCCCTTTGCCCGGATAAATAAGGCATAATAAATTGCGGTAAATCTGTTAAGAGTCTCCCCTGTGAAAAAATACCAATAGTCATATCCGCAATATTTTCTTTAATAGGGTTAATCAAGGAATAAATATGCTCTTTTTTTAAGCCTATTAAATCCGCATCCAAAAAAAGCAATATATCTGAATCGGTTTTTTCGAATCCTTTTTTTATAGCTCCAGCCTTTCCAATATTTTCTTTCATCTGGTATACATCTACTTCTAATTCGCGGGCAATACCAACGGTATTATCAGTAGAGCCATCACTTACCACAATAATATTATTAATTTCTGGAACCTTTTTTACTATTTTTATGACATCGCCAATAGTGATTTCTTCATTATAAGCAGGAATTATTGCTGATATTTTCATATTGTCACCTGTCTTAGGTTTATGCTGTTTTTATTATACAATAATTATATATAAATCCTAATTAAGAAGTTTCATTATTTAATCTATTATCACACAAAGAATTAATTATCTCTAACAATTTTTTTATAGAATCATCAATTTCATATCTGCCAACAAATGAACCCTTCTTATAAATCATTGCTTCTTGATTATTAAAAGCAATCCCGGCATCAG
The DNA here is from genome assembly GCA_964636625.1 of uncultured Atribacterota bacterium. Taxonomy (GTDB): domain Bacteria; phylum Atribacterota; class Phoenicimicrobiia; order Phoenicimicrobiales; family Stramentimicrobiaceae; genus CAZWUL01. The sequence continues at coordinate 65,443 of CAZWUL010000001.1, forward strand.
CTGTTCTTGCTTCACCTGGACCATTCACAACACAACCCATAATTGCTATAGTTAAAGGATGGTGAATATTTTTCAAATTGACTTCTATTTTTTTAGCAATTTCATGGATATTAACATTGCATCGACCACAGGTAGGGCAAGATACAATATTAATACCTCTATTCCTTATACCCAGAGAACGCAATATATCATGACCGACTAAAACTTCTTGTATTGGATTACCGGACAAAGAAACCCTTATAGTATCTCCAATGCCTTCATACAATAAAATACCAATTCCTATTGCTGATTTTGTAATTCCATTTCTATCAAAACCAGCTTCTGTGATTCCAATATGTAATGGATAATCAGTCATTTTGGCAATAATTTGATTGGCCTTGATGGTATCTAATACATTACTTGATTTTATCGAAAGAATGACATTATAATAATTAACTTTCTTTAAAAAGCTAATTAAATGCTCAGTTTGTTCAACCATTGCTTTGTAATTTGGTTCATTGTATTTCTGTAATATTTTATTATCCAGAGACCCTGCATTTATACCAAAACGTATTAAGATGTTTTTTTTTCGAGCTTCTTCAATAATATTAATAATTTGACTTTCCTGCTTTATATTGCCGGGATTGATTCTTATCCCATCAGCATTATTTTTTATTGCCTCGATAGCTATGGGATAGCTAAAATGTATGTCTGCCATAACTGGTATATGCAAATGTTTCTTAATATTTGGGATAAAACGGCATGCTTCAATATCGGGAATAGCAATACGGACCAAGTCACAACCTGCTTCTTCAAGTTGTTTTATTTGCTTGATAGTACTCTTGGTGTTTTTGATATTCAGGTTAGTCATGGATTGTACTGAAACGGGAAATAATCCACCAATTTTTAGGTTACCAATTTTTACAACTTTACTTTTTCTTCTCTTAATATTAATTATGATCATTTATATTTCCTTGCTACCTTGAAAAAATCCTTAAAACGTCTTGATAAGTCGCAATTAAAAATATCATGATTATCAGTGCGAAACCAATAATATAAAGGAAATTTATATGTTCAGGTTCTAGAGGTTTCCCCCTTATTTTTTCAATTGCTAATAAAACTATTTGACCTCCGTCTAATATTGGTATTGGAAAAAGGTTTATAATTCCTAAAAATATATTTATTACTGATGTAAAAAACAGTAAATTTAAGAATCCAATCCGTGCAGCTTCTCCAGCCATTTGAGCAATACCCAATGGACCTGCAAGCTCTATTGGCATTTTTCCCGTAAAAGTTTCTAAAAAACCAATTATAATTAAATTTATAATTTCAAAAAACATTTTTATTGATCTTGAGACAGATTGAAAGAATGTAAGCTTGATAATATCCACTTTTAAAGTAATACCTATCATTGCCCTATCATATTCGGTATTATATTCCGGAACAATTTCGGTTTCCAAGAAATCACCGTTTCGCATAAAGCGAATGTGAATTATTTCATCTTTTCTTTGGTTAATTATTTCAGAAATTTCCTCAGCATTTTCTACTGTATTTGAATCAATGGCCACTATTTTGTCACCAGCGATAATTCCAGCTTTTTCAGCAGGACTATTTTCTGCAACATTATCAATAGTATTTGTTACTTGTGCTGTTCCAGAGAAGAAAAAAACAATTGTTAGAAGTATTATTGATAGAATAAGATTCATAACAGGACCGTTAAATATTACAGCAAACCTGACAAAAAAAGGCTTTTTATCAAATCTTTCATTGTCATTTGGAAAGTTTTCTTCTGTTATCTCGTTATTCTCAGTGTTTTTATCTTCGCCAGCCATTTTAACATAACCACCAAATGGAAACAAAGACAATATATATTCAGTTCCTCTCCAGAAAACACCAGCAATTTTTGGACCAAAACCAAAAGAAAAACGAAATACTCTTATTCCTGCTATTTTTGCTGTAATGAAATGTCCAAATTCATGAAACAGAATGGCTATTCCAAGAACAAAAACAAAAGATAATACAGTTAACAATTTAAATATCTCCCCTCTCAATAATATGACAGGAATTTTAAAGTTACAGATATTATTACTTCATTTCAGAACATACTTTTTCAGCTATTTTTCTTGTTTCTTTGTCCTGGTTAATTATATCATTGATATTCGGATTTGTTTTATTATTATGCTTTTCCATTACCATAGATACTACTTTTATAATATCTTTAAATTTTATACCCTGATTTAAAAAAGCATTAACAGCAATCTCATTTGCTGCATTTAATGCCGCGGGAAATGTCCCTCCTTGTTTGATTGCTTCGTAGCAAAGATCAATACTGGGAAATCTTTTAGAATCAAGTTTTTTAAAGGTTAATTGACCAATTTTTGCCAGGTTTAGCCTTGCTAAATTATTTTTGAACCTTTTTGGGTAATGTAAAGCAAAATGTATAGGAATGCGCATATCATGATTACTTAGTTGAGCAATCATACTACCATCTTCATATTGAACCAGAGCATGAATATAACTTTGGGGATGTATCAAAATTTCTATCTTAGTGAGCGGCATATTAAAAAGCCAGTATGCTTCAATAACTTCAAGGCCTTTATTCATTAATGTCGCAGAATCTATAGTTACTTTATTGCCCATTTTCCAATTTGGGTGATTTAAAGCCTCCTCCACTGAAACCATATCCAGGGCAGATTCTTTTAAATTATAGAATGGCCCACCTGATGCAGTAATAATAATTTTTTCAACACTATCATAATATTCAGGTTGAATGCATTGGAATAAACCACTGTGTTCACTATCAATTGGTATTATCTTTGTTCCATTAATTTTTGCCTTATCAGTTAAAAGCCCTCCTGCAGAAACTATTATTTCTTTGTTAGCCAGGCAAACCTCTTTTTTTTCATTAATTGCTTCCATTACAGGTTTTAAAGCAGTAATGCCAGTAATTGCCACCACTATCATATCAATTTCTTTTATAGTTGAAATCTTAATAAGGCCATATTCCCCATATAATATATTGCAATCGCTTTTATTTTTTAATTTATTTTTCAAGGCTTTTGCAAGCTTGTCATCTTTTACAACCACATATTTTGGTTTAAATTTATCAATCTGTGTTTTAAGAAGGTCAAGATTTTTCCAGCCAGATAAGCAAAAAACATCAAAATTTTCTGGTTCATTTTGAATTACTTCTAATGCTTGTTTGCCTACAGAACCAGTAGACCCCAATATTGTTAAACGCTTTTTCATGAAACTTTTCTCCATTTATTTTTTGGAATATGAGCTTAAATGTATAAATAGTTAAGAAAATAATACATAATGGGAACAGAAAATAAAATACTGTCAACAAAATCAAGTATTCCGCCATGCCCTGGTATTATTTTACCCGAGTCTTTCACATTAAAATTTCTTTTAATAATGGATTCAAATAAATCTCCTACTTGACCACAAAAAGCCGCAACCAGGCCAAAAATAATTATCATAAATGATTTATTTGGAATCAAGAAATAAAACAGTATGCCACATAATAATCCGCCAAAAAGCCCACCAATAGAGCCTTCCAGGGTTTTGTTAGGACTGATGTTTGGAAAAATATGCTTTTCCCCAAAGTTAACACCAAAGAGATAGGCAAATATATCATTCATCCAGGTCGCAAATAAAGCGAAAATAATAAATATTTTACCGCTAGGCATAATTCTTATATTAATTAAAAAAGACAATAAATGACCTATATATATAGCCACGAATAGGGTTATACCAATATTTGTAACCATATTTTTCTTTTTTTCTTTTCCCAAAAAGTTATCAATAAATATAGCTAAAATAATTATTGTAAAAATTAAATTATCATTAGCAGGGAAAGATTCGGGTAAAAATTTCCTAAATAAAAAAAATAATGTTAATAATATCCCAAGAAACAAAGAAGGATTATATCTTTTTTTTAAAATATTTTGCAGCTCAAATAAGCCTAAAATAGCTATTAAGGCAATAGTTAAATAAAATACTGGGCCACCTAAATTGATAATAAATAGCACAATGGGGATTCCTACAATAATAGTCAATGCCCGTATTTTTATTTTTTCAAATTTCTCCCCCAAATTTCCTCACCCTTTTTTCATAATCGTTTAAAGCCTTCCAAAAATCATTTTCAGAAAAATCTGGCCAGAATGTTTTTGTGAACCATAATTCAGAATAAGCAATTTGCCATAATAAGAAATTACTTATTCTTTTTTCCCCTCCTGTTCGAATTAGCAAATCGGGGTCAGGAATTCCAGATGTAAATAGATGCTGGTTAACTATTGTTTCATCAATATCTAAGAATTCAATATTATTTTCTTTAATTTCTAAAAATATGGACTGAAAAGCGTGGCATATTTCTGCTCTACCGCCATAATTTATAGCAATATTTAGAATAAGCCCGGAGTTTTTCTCAGTAGCTTTTTCCAGGCTACCCATTGCTAATTTCAAGGATTTTGATAATGATTTCCTGTTACCAATAAAATTTACTTTGATTTGATTTTCGATTAAGTTCTTTTTTTCTTTTTCAATCACTTCGCCAAATAAATTCATTAGAGAATTAATTTCTTTTTGAGTTCTTTTCCAATTTTCGGTAGAAAATGCATATAATGTTAGTATTTTTATCCCCGCTTTTATGGATTCAGTAATAATCATTTTTATGGTCTTTACGCCTTCTCTATGACCCATAAAAATAGCAAGATTATGTTTTTTAGCCCATCTCCTATTACCATCCATTATAACCGCTAAATGCTTTGGAAGTATTTTAGTTTTTTGAATAACTTCTGAATTGTCATAAATTTTCATTGAATTATCTACCTTTATTGTCTTATAAAAAAACCCCCGTTTCATATAAAAACTTTTTTCTTTAAAATTACATAATAAAAAAGGGGGATTACTATATTCTATAATGATAAATCAATATTTATTTTATAATTCCTTACATTCCTCCGGATAAACCATCAATGTTTTTCAAATTTTCATTATATCTAATTCTTTAGCTTTGTAAATATCATCAATTTCTTTAATATAATTATCTGTTAAATCTTGTATTTCCTTAAACAATTCTTTACTCTGGTCTTCTGATATTTCACTGGATTTTTCCATTTTCTTTATCTTGTCATTTATTTCTCTTCTTACATTTCTAATGGCAACTTTTGAAGACTCAGTCACTTTTTTTACTGATTTAGCTATCTCTTTTCTTCTTTCTTCAGTCATAGGTGGAATTGATAATCGTATGACATTGCCATCATTGTTGGGTGTCAAACCAATATCTTCTTTCCAGATAGCTTTTTCAACATCGTTGACAGAATTTTTATCCCAAGGTTGGATAACAATTAAATCAGCCTCAGGTATAGATATGCTGGCTATTTCTTTTAAAGGAGTTGGGGCACCGTAATATTCTACTTTTATATTTTCTACCAGTGCAGTTGAAGCTCTTCCAGTCCTTATGTGTGACAGTTCTTCTTTTAAAATCCTGATAGCTTTTTTCATTTTTTGTTCAGCTTCACTTTTTACTTCATTTAACATCATTAATCCTCCTTTACAATTGTACCAATAGGCTTACCTAAAATAACTTTTTTTATATTACCTGGCAAATTCAAATTAAATACAATAACCGGAACTTTGTTTTCCATGCATAAAGAGATAGATGTTGCATCCATCACTCTTAAATTTTTATTTAAAAAATCCAGGAAGCTAATTTTTTTATATTTTAGGGCATTAACATTTAAAAGTGGATCGGATTCATAAATACCATCTACTTTTGTTGCCTTTAATATTGCATCCGCTTCTAGTTCAATAGCCCTTAATGCAGCTGCAGTATCTGTAGTAAAAAAAGGATGACCGGTACCAGCTGCCAATATAATTATTCTATCTTTTTCTAAATGTCTAATCGCTCTTCTTCTAATATAAGGTTCTGCAATTGCTTTCATTTCAATAGCAGTTTGCACTCTTGTTTCGATATTAAGTTTTTCCAATGAGTCTTGCAAAGCCAGGGCATTAATAACGGTACCTAACATTCCCATATAATCAGCGGATACCTGGTTAATCCCCTTCTTGCTGGCTTGTCTTCCTCGAAAAATGTTTCCGCCACCAATAACAATTGCAATTTGGATACCCATTTGCTTTATATCAGCTAACTCTTTAGAAATAAATTTAACTCTATCAACATCAATTCCGCCTTTGTTTTCTAAAGAAAATGACTCTCCGCCCAATTTTAACAATATTCGTTTATAAACAGGGTTATTTTTGTGCATTTTAAGTAGTTTTATTCTTCTCCAAGTTGATATCTAACAAAACGCCTGAGTATAATATTTTCTTTTAGTTTTGCTATTTCCTCTAATACCAATTGGTTAACCGTCTTGTTTGAATCGCGAATATACTCTTGTTCCAGCAGACAAATTTCTTTAAAATATTTATTCAGTTTACCTTCTACGATACTATCAAGAACTTTTTTCGGCTTATTTAAATTTTCAGCCTGCCCAAAATATACTTCTTTTTCTTTGTTAATTATATTTTCTGGAACATCTTCTCTTTTAATGTATTTTGGATTTGCTGCAGCTATTTGGAGTGTAATATTCTTTGCTAATTCATTAAATTCTGGTGTTTTGGCAACAAAATCTGTTTCACAATTTATTTCCAGCAACACCCCAACCTTTCCATTTAAATGAATATATGAAGCAATTAAGCCATTAGAAGCCTTTCGGCCAAATTTAGAGCTAGCAGACTGTATGCCTTTTTTACGAAGATAATCAACTGCTTTTTCTAAATCGCCATTAGTCTGAGTTAAGGCTTTTTTGCAATCCATCATACCTGCACCGGTTTTATCCCTTAGTTCTTTAACTAGTTTAGCACTAATGCTCATCTTTTAAGTCTCCTTTAAGATAACAAATATTGTTTATTGAATAAATTTTTACACTGCTATTTTTACATTTTCGTCTTTAGCATTATCCTTATCTTCTATAGTTGCTTTTTTACCCTCGAGAACTGCATCTGCGATAACTGATGTCATTAATTTTATTGCTCTTATTGCATCATCATTGCCTGGTATAACATAATCGACTTCTTCAGGGTTGCAATTGGTATCAACAACCGCTACAATTGGAATGGATAATTTCCTTGCTTCCGCTACCGCTATTTTCTCCCTTTTTGGGTCAATAACAAATAAGGCATCGGGTAATTTCTCCATATATTTAATACCAGTCAGAAGTTTTTCAAGCTTTTCTTTTTCCCGTTTTAAAATAATAACTTCTTTTTTTGGAAGAAAATTAAAATCTTCTCCTTGTTCCATCTTTTCCAATTGAAAAAGACGTTTAACCCTTTGATTTATTGTATTAAAATTAGTTAGTGTGCCACCAAGCCACCTGTAGTTTATATATGGCATACCGCATTTTTCTGCTTCTAAACTGATTGATTCCTGGGCTTGTTTTTTAGTCCCTACAAATAGGACATTACCATTGTTCCTGGCGAGATTGTGAACAAAACTATAAGCTTCATCTATTAATTTTACCGTTTGTTGTAAGTCAATAATGTAGATATTGTTCCTCTCAGTAAAAATATAAGGGCGCATCCTCGGATCCCACCGCCTCTTTTGATGTCCAAAATGTACACCAGACTCTAATAATTGTTTCATAGATACAACGCTCAAATAATCACTCTCCTTTTAATATTTTTAAAATAATTTTAAATATTTTATCATAGTTATATTATAAGATAAAGCAAGCTAAAAACCAAATAAGTATAACACAATTAGTTTTGATAATCAAGATAAGTAAATAATTATAACTATAATATGTATTTACTTAAATCTTCTTTTTGAATTACATTTTGCAATCTTGTTTTTACATATTTTTTAGTAATAATTATTTTTCGTTTCCCAATTTTAGGAGCATTAAATGAAATACGTTCTAGCAATTTTTCAAGTATGGTGTATAACCGTCTTGCGCCTATATTTTCATTCTGTTCATTAACAATTACAGCCATTCTTGCTAATTCCCTAATAGCATCCTCCTGAAATTCTAATTGAATTCCTTCAGTTCTTAAAAGTGCCTCATATTGTTTTATCAGCGAATTATCTGGCTCTATTAAAATTCTTTCCAAATCCTCTTGCCTTAAATTGTCTAATTCTACTCTTAATGGAAATCTCCCTTGTAATTCGGGAATTAAATCTGAGGGCTTTGAAGAATTAAAGGCACCTGCGGCAATAAATAGGATATGATCAGTTTTTATGATTCCATATTTTGTTATGACTGAGGAGCCCTCAATGATTGGCAGGATATCTCTTTGAACACCACTCCTGGAAACATCAGGTCCATATGATTTTTCGCTCATAGCAATTTTATCAATTTCGTCAATAAAAACAATACCCAGTTCTTCAGCTCTTTTAATAGCTTCTCTTGCTATTTTATTTGAGTCTAACATTTTTTCAATCTCATCGTCCAGGAGAACTTTTCTTGCATCCAATATTTTTATTTTTTGCCTTTTTTTCTTGCTTGGCAACATTCTATCCATGATATCTTTAAAATTAATCCCAATCCCCTCCATACCCATATTTGAAAACAGATCTAAAGAGGACTGTTCTTTTTCTTCAATTTCGATATCTATTATTTTATCTTCAAATTGCCCTTTTCTCAGTCTTTCCCTTAGTTTTTCTTTCGTATTATAAAATCTTTCCTGTTGCAAATCTTTACTATTGAAATCATGATTAATTACTTTATCCTGGGGATTGTCATTTTTAATACTGGATTGAGATTTATTGTAATCTATTGGCGCTTCATCTTTTATTTCATCATGTTTAATACTTGGGAAAAGGGCTTTCAATATACGCTCTTCTACTTTTTCTTCAGCTTTTTCTTGTATTTGGTCAATATTTTCAGCGCGAACAAGCTGAATCGATACTTGCACTAAATCTCTTATCATCGAATCAACATCTTTGCCAACATAACCTACTTCAGTAAATTTCGTTGCCTCTACTTTTATAAATGGTGCTTTTACAATTTTTGCCAGCCTTCGGGCTATTTCTGTTTTACCCACACCTGTTGAACCTATCATTATAATATTCTTGGGAGTCACTTCATCGATTAATTTTTTAGGTAATTTTTTCCTTCTTATCCTATTTCTTAAGGCAATTGCTACAGTTTCTTTTGCCTTTTTTTGTCCAATGATATATTTATCTAATTCTGAAACAATTTCAGTTGGCATTAAATCTTTTAGCATAATTACCTCCATTAACTTTTTAGTGATTCTACTGCAATATAGTCATTTGTATAAATACAGATTGAGGCTGTAATCTTTAATGATTTCAGGGCTATTTCGGAAGCAGATAATTCAGTGAAACCAAGTAAGGCCTGTGCTGATGCTAAAGCATAAGATCCACCAGAGCCAATTGCTGCAACTGGTTTATCAGGCTCTATAATATCACCATTTCCAGATATAGTGAACATATCTTGCAAGTCGGCCACAATCAGCAATGCCTCTAACCTTCTTAGTACTTTATCAGTTCTCCAATCTTTAGCCAGTTCAATTGATGCTCTTTTAAGATTTCCCTGGAATTCTTCCAATTTGTTTTCAAATCTTTCGTATAAAGTAAGCGCATCAGCTGCCCCTCCTGCGAAACCAGTTAACACTTTTCCATGGTATAGTTTCCTTATTTTTTTAGCTTCGTTTTTAGCAATAGTATCTCCCATTGTAATTTGGCCGTCCCCGGCAATAGCAATTTCATCTTTTCGTCTAACAGCCAGAATTGTTGTCCCTCTATACATAATATTTCAATCTCCTTTAATCAATTATGTAATTATTATGTTCATTATTTTTATAACATTGTTATGATAAATTTTAATATACACAGAACACAAATACCTTTGATTGCATCAAAACATCTTCGAAAAGAATCATTTTCTTGGAATAGTTTTTTTATATGTTTTTATTAAACTATCTTTGGTAATATGAGTATATATTTGTGTTGTAGACAAACTTTCATGTCCGAGCAATTCTTGCACCGATCTTAAATCAGCACCACCATTTAATAAATGGGTTGCAAAAGTATGTCTAAAAACATGCGGGCTGATTTTTTTGTTAAGACAGGCAATTTTAATATACTTATTAATAATTCTTCGAATACTTCTAGCTGAAAGCCTTGTCCCAATATTATTAATAAATAATGCTTTATCTGATATTAATTGCCGATAGTTAACATTTGGAATTTGCTTTCTGTATACTAAATAGTTTTCTATTGCCTTTTTAACCGGATCGCTAAAAGGTACTATTCTTTCTTTAGAACCCTTGCCAAGAACTCTTATCGTATTATCTTGAAAACTTATATCATTTATATTTATATCAGAAAGCTCTGTAACTCTCATTCCGGTTCCATACAATAATTCTATAATCGCTTTATCCCTTTTAGAAGTAGGGTTATTTGCTTTGAAAGACTGAATTAGCTTGATTATTTCTTCATAAAACAAGAAATCTGGCAATCTTTTTTTTACTTTAGGGATTTGCACATATTCTGCTGGATTGCTATTAATTAATTCCTGTTGCATTAAATATTTAAAAAACACTCTAAAAGAAGATATTTTCCTTGCTATTGTCCTATCAGCATATCGTTTTTGCTTTAAAAAAACAACATATTTTCTTATAAGCAGGCAATCTATCAAGGAAAAGTCAGCAATCTTGTTAATATTATTGAGGTATAAGAATAAATCTTCTAAGTCCCTTAAATATGCATTGATAGTGTTGTAAGAGAAGTTCTTTCTTTCTTCCAAATATTTTCTATAATTATTTAATTGATTTTGCACTATTAATTTTTTATTTTTACTCATTTTTATCTGGCCTTTTGCGATAATCGCATTCCTTCGAGCTACATTTATAAAAAACGCCTTTTTTCTTGTTATCTATTTTAACCAAAATAGACCCGCATTTGGGGCATGTTTCATTAATGGGTTTATTCATTGAATAAAAACTACATTTTGGATAATTACTGCAACCATAAAATACTCTTCCTTTTTTACTTTTACGTTTTATGATTTCACCACCACAACCTTTAATCGGACAGGAAACGCCGATTCTAATCATATAAGGTTTCGTAGGATGTTGCACTGAACTAACTGAACAAGCCAGATATTTTCCGTAAGGCCCATTTTTTATTTCCATCTTATTTCCACAAACTGAACATTTTTCTTCAGTTAGTTCTTTAGTTTGTTCAATTAACTTTTTGGGTGGATTTTGGTTTAATTTATTTATGTCCTGCAGCAATGGCTGATAAAAAATATCCAATATTTTTTGCCAATTATCTTCTCCCGATTCAATTTTATCTAGCTTGCTTTCCATGTTAGCAGTAAATTTTACATTGATAATGTTGGAGAAGTATTTCATCAAAAATTCATCAACTACAAATCCTAATTTAGTTGGGAAAAATCTTTTATTTTCCTTTTCTACATAATTACGGGTTTGTATTTTGTCAATAATCACTGCATAAGTGCTTGGTCTTCCTATGCCCTCTTTTTCTAGAACCTTTACTAGGCTTGCTTCATTATATCTTGCCGGGGGCTTTGTAAATGACTGCTTGGAATCCAATTTGATTAGTGATAAGCATTCACCAATCTCTAGATTTGGTAACATTTTCTTTTCAATGTCATTATCTTTCAATATTTTTAAATATCCTGGGAATAATATTTTTGTACCATTTAATTCAAAAATGTATGTTTTTGCATTTATCTTGACATTACTTCTTTCGAGCAAGGCTGATTTCATCTGGCTTGCAATAAAATATTTCCAGATTAATTGATAAAGTTTAAACTGATCTGGTGACAGGCTTTCCTTTATTAGTTCAGGATATAGGTCAATAGATGTTGGTCTTATTGCCTCATGTGCATCCTGCACTTTCGAATTATTTTTTACTTTTTTGTTTTTAATAATTTTACCGGATGAAACATATTCTTTTCCAAAATTATTTATTATATATTTTCTGGCATTATTTTTTGCCTCTTCAGAAATTCTATTAGAGTCTGTTCTCATATAAGTAATCAATCCCAGAGTGCCACAACCCGGTATAGAGATGCCTTCATATAATTGCTGGGCAACACGCATAGTGCGTTTTACAGAAAAATTTAGTTTATTATATGACATCTGCTGTAATGTACTTGTTTTGAATGGGAATGGAGGATGCTTATATTCTTTTCTTTTTTTTATATCAGACACAATAAACTGATAGCTTTTGATTTCATCACAAAGAGTTTCAGCTTGCTCCTGATTTCTGATTTCTATTTTTTTATCTTTCTTTGATACTAACAAAGCCTCAAAGGATTTTTCATTATTTCCATTTTTCTTTAATAAAATAGCATTTATTTTCCAATACTCTTCAGGCTTGAAAGCCTCAATCTCTTTTTCTCTTTTTACAATTAAATGCACTGCAACAGACTGTACCCTTCCGGCACTTTTCCCCCGGGCGAACTTATAGCATAATGGGCTAACTTTATATCCTACTAACCGGTCGAGTAACCTTCGTGCAATCTGGGCATCAACAACATTCATGTCAATTTTTCTGGGATATTTGATAGAATAAAGAATGATATCTTTAGTTATCTCATTAAATACAATTCGACATTTATGTTGTTCTAAGTTTAATTCATTAGCAATATGCCAGGCAATTGCTTCTCCCTCTCGGTCAGGATCGGTTGCAATTAAGATGGTTTCCTTTCCTTCAGCCATCTGTTTTAGTTTTTTAATCATTTGACGTTTAGCTGGAACAATTATCCAGGTAGGCTCGAAATGGTTATCTGTATTTATTCCTAATCTGGATTTCGGTAAATCTTTAATATGTCCCTTGCTTGAAGTAATCTGATAACCTTCTCCCAGCATTGCTTTCAACACTCTTTCCTTGGTGGGAGATTCTACAATTATAAGGTTTTTGCTCATGTTTTATTTTCCTATACCAATAATATTCTAATAAATAAAAATATTTATTTATCAGGGATAATTTTGTTTTCTTTTTTATTTATTAACCTATTAATATTAGAGCCATGCCTGATGATTGCAAATAAAAGAATTATAATAACAAATATTTTGAATTCAAAAGGCGTCTGGAACAAAAAACTCAAGGCCGCCATTACAAAAATAGATACAATAGAGCCAAGTGCGGCAAATTTTGTTGCAATAACTATTAAGGCCCATATTATTGCTGAAATTATTGCAATTAATGGATAAAAAGCCAGAACAACTCCATAGGTTGTTGCGATTCCTTTTCCACCTTTAAATTTTAAAAAAACAGACCAATTATGACCAATAATTGCAGAAATTCCAACCAATAAAAAAAACCAAATCATTTCTGCGAAAAATAGTTTAGATAACATTACAGCAAGGTATCCTTTTATACAATCACCAATTAATACTAATAGGGCATACTTTTTCCCCATTACCCTAAAGGCATTGGCGACCCCGATGTTACCACTTCCATATTTTCTTATATCTATTCCTTTTAAATACTTTCCAACCAGATATCCAAAAGGGATAGAGCCTATTAAATAACTGGACAAAATTAATAATATATGTATCATTTCATTCTTACCGTTTATTTTTTTTATTTCTTTCGCTATAATAAAACACTATTGGAATGCCTTTAAAATTAAAATATTGTATAAACTTATTTTCAATATACCTTTGGTATGAATTATATAAAAGTTTAGGCTCATTTACAAATACTTTAAATGTTGGTGGTCTCACCTTTATCTGGGCTATATAATAGAAATGAAGTCTTCTGCCATTGATAATTTTTGGGGGATTTTGAATTGCTATTTTTTGTAAAAAATTATTCAACTCAGGAGTTGAAATCTTTTTACTATATTCATTATATAAATGTATAATTGCTTCTAAAATCCTATTTATATTTTTTTTTGGGCCAATTGCTATACTGGTCAGTATTTGAGTATCTTTTAGAAATTTTAATTCATGTCTGCTTATTTTTAATAATAAATCCTTATCAATCTCCTGGTTTTGGGCAAATATGTCATATTTATTTAGCAAAACAATACAGGCCTTTTTTTCTTCCAGAATTCTTTCTGCCAGATGCTTATCCTGCATACTTATGTGTTGATTTGCATCTAATACTAATAGTACAATATCTGACTTCTTGACACATTCCATTGTTCGGATATTACTAAAATATTCTATTTTTTCTTTGACATTTTTTTTTCTACGAAGCCCTGAAGTATCAATAAATTTTAATTGATATTTATCGAAATATAATGACGCTTCAATGGAATCACGGGTTGTCCCCGGAAAGTTATCGACAATTAGTCTTTCTTCGTTTAACAATGCATTCAATATGCTTGATTTACCCACATTTGGCTTTCCTATAATTGCAATATTTATTGAGAAATCGTCAACATCCTTGCTTTCCGTATTGCTTTTATTATTATTTGTAGTCATCCTGGTAATTCTGTCCAATAATTCTCCAATGTTTCTACCCTGTTCTGCTGATATAAACAGTGGACTTCCTAAACCGAGCTTGAAGAAATCTCCTGGAAAATAATTTTTATTTTTTATATCATTTTTGTTAACCACTAAAATTGTTTTTTTATTTTGCTTAAGAATATACTTGGCAATATCAATATCATCATCTTGAATACCAGTTAGAACATCAAGCATAAGCAAAATAATATTAGATTCCATTATAGCTTTTTTTGATTGTTCGATTATTTTCCCCTGTACAGAGTCCATTTTTTTGTTGCGGTCAATTCCTCCGGTATCAATTAAAGTAAATTTCATACCTTCCCAGTCAAAGTCAGCATAATTCCTATCGCGAGTGATACCCTCTTCTCCAAGTACAATAGCTTTCCGATATCCAATCAAGCGATTGAATAAAGTCGACTTACCAGTATTTGTTTTTCCAATAATAGCAATTTTTATCGTCATAGTTTGCTCTATTTTTACAATATATTTTTTATCTTTTTAATAGTATCTTCTGGATTTTTTGATTTAAATATTTCAGAACCAACTACTAATATATTAGCCCCGGCATTCTTAACAGTTAATATATTCTCAAGATTAATCCCTCCGTCAACTTGAATATCAATATCTTTTTTATTCTCAATAACTATTTTTTTGGTAGCACGTATTTTTGCCAGCATTGCTGGAATAAATTTTTGACCGCCAAATCCTGGATTTACAGTCATAATAAGAATATTATTCAATTTATCTAAAACATATTTTATTGATTCTAATGAAGTAGAAGGGTTTAATGCCACACCTGCCTTTAGACCAGAATCGTGAATAAGTTGTAACGTACTGTCCAGGTGTTTACAAGCTTCTACATGAATGGTAAGACAGTCGCCTTTATTCATGGCCTGCGAAAAAGAATTGATATATCTTTCCGGGCTTTCAATCATTAGATGAACACTTAACGGGATTGAAGTGTTCATTTTAACAGTATTAACAATTACTGGTCCAAAGGAAATATTCGGTACAAAATTACCATCCATAATATCAAGATGTATTAAATCTATTTTACTTTTTTTTAACATGGCAAGTACTTCTCTAAGACAAGAAAAATCGGCATTCAATATTGATGGAGCTAATATATTTTTTATCATAATAAATCCTACGCCCTTTTATTTTATTTTAAAAATAAATTTACAATAAATCTTCCCTATCTAAACTTCTATACTGTATTGCTTCTGATAGGTGTGAAACATTAATATCTTCCGATTGTGACAGATCTGCAATTGTCCTTGCTAATTTCAATATTTTGTCATAAGCTCTAGCACTTAGTTTTAGTTTGTCCATAGCCTTATTTAAGAGGTTCTGTCCATCGTTAGTTATTTTACAATATCTTTCAATATTTCTTCGATTCATTTGTGAGTTACAATAAATATTTTTATTTTTAAATCGAACCTGTTGTATTTTTTTTGCTTTCTCTACCCTATATCTTATTATACTAGAATTGTCTCTATTCCCATTTCTGTTTGTCAATTCTCTATAATCCAATCTTGGTATCTCTATTTGTATATCAATTCTATCTAAAAGAGGTCCTGATATTTTGGATTTATATTTTCTTATTTGATAAGCTGTACAAGTACATTGCTTCACAGGATCACCAAAAAACCCACATGGACATGGATTAGCTGCTGCTACTAACATAAAATTAGAAAGATAAGTTACAGACCTAAGTGTCCTGGATATTGTTACCTTCCCACTTTCTAAAGGCTGTCTAAGCGATTCTAAGGCAGAGCGATTGAATTCAGGTAATTCATCAAGAAATAATACCCCGTTATGAGCCATACTTATTTCCCCTGGTTTTGGAATACGTCCACCACCGATTAAACCAATATTGCTAATTGTATGGTGAGGAGATCGAAAAGGTCTTCGTGTTATAAGAGGGTAATTTCTGTTTGATAGGTTTGAAACACTATACAATCGGGTTATTTCTATTGACTCTCTAATAGATAGGGATGGTAGTATGGTTGGAATTCTTTTTGCCAGCATTGTTTTTCCAGAACCAGGTGGTCCTATCATTATTACATTGTGACTACCTGCAGCAGCAACTTCTATAGCTCTTTTAGCATGATTTTGTCCTTTAACATCTGTAAAATCTATTTGGTAATCATCAATATTTTTTATTATTTCTTTTTTGTCAATGATAATGGGAGAAATATCTATTTCCTGGTTTAGAAATTTTACTACCTCTCTTAAATTAGAAACAGGAAAAATATTTATCCCATCTACAATGCCAGCTTCCATAGCATTATCCTCTGGTACGATTAAATTATTTATTCCCATTTTTTTAGCCATCAATGCTATTGATAGTATTCCATTGACTGGTCTAATTTGACCATTTAGAGACAACTCTCCAATTGTTATGTATTTTTTATATGAAAAAGATTTTAATTGGTTATTTGCTGATAATATACCGATAGCTATTGGTAAATCAAGGGCAGGCCCTTCTTTTTTAACATCAGCAGGAGCCAGGTTAACAGTTATTCTCTGCATGGGAAACTGGTATTCAGCATTTTTAATTGCAGCTCTTACCCTTTCTTTTGACTCCTGTACAGCGGTATCTGGCAGGCCCACAATATTGAAAGAAGGAAGTCCATTTGAAACATCTATCTCTACCTCAACTAAAAATGCTTCCACTCCAAAAAGAGCAGTACTAAGAAGCTTAGAAATCAATAGAACACCTACAATCTATTATTTTTATTGGGAAAAGGCATTTTTAATATGCCTTATCTTTTGTCTTGTATTTTTATTAAAATAGATAGAAATAACATCAAAACGAAACAATTTTTCTTTGATGTGTTTCTTCTTTATATAAAACTGTGCAACCTTGATTATTTTATTCTTTTTCATTTTTGTAATTGCTTCCTCTGGAAGGCCATATATTTCAGTTTTTCTTGATTTTACTTCCACAAAGCATATACAATTATTTTTCTCAGCAATGATGTCAATCTCACCGAAGGGAGCGCTAATATTCTTATCTAAAATATTGTAACCATTTTTTATTAAATATTGAGCAGCTATTTCTTCTCCAATTTTTCCTATATTACTCATTTATATATGCTTCATGCCAAAAAAGTGATTTCTGTTTATTTTTTTCAATTATAGTCTGTTCAGTTTTTACACCTCTAAAGGTTTTACGATGAATAGGGCTAATCCCATATTCTTTTATTGCGCTAATATGTTTTTTTGTCCCGTATCCGACATTTTTGTTAAACTCATAAAAAGGATATTTATTATGAAAATCAATCATAATATTATCACGGTAAACCTTGGCAATAATGGATGCTGCGGCAATTGAAACACTTTTATTATCACCTTTAATAATATTGTCCTGGGGGATACTAATAAAAGGAATTTTAAAGCCGTCTATTAAAACATAATCTGGCGTTTTTTTTAAAGCGATAATTGCCCTTTTCATAGCTAAAAAGGTTGCTTGGGCTATATTTATTCTATCAATCAAATCAGGGTCTACTATTCCTAGTCCTATATCATCTGCTTTTTCTCTAATTAATTCGAAAAGAGCATCTCTTTTACTTTTGCTTAATCTTTTTGAATCTTTTAGATGGCTTATATAGAACAAATCAATATTTTTTATAACAACAGCTGCAGCGACTACAGGACCTGCTAAAGCACCACGGCCCACCTCATCTATCCCAGCAATATAGGTATAACCACTTGAAAGGCATTTTTTTTCATAATATTTTAGTTTTTCGAGCCTTTTTCTTTCTTTGGATAAAAAATTAATTTTTTTTATCAAATAAATTATTTTTTTTTGTTTATATTGATTTTTTTTAAACAAATTAAAAGATAGGATACATTTATAATTATTAACTCATTAGTCCTTTTTGTCCTACTCTGTCTCTTAAATAATACAGTTTGGCCTTTCTTGTGGAACCTTTTTTGACCAGTTTTATTTTTTCAATATTTGGAGAGTTGATTGGAAATATTTTTTCTACTCCAATACCTTTTGTTACTTTTCTCACAGTTATAGTTTCTCTACTACCGCCATGTTTCTGGGCAATCAAAATACCCCTGAATACCTGTATCCTTTTTCGTTCTCCTTCGACAATTTTTTGATGCACTTCTATTAAATCACCAGGACTTGCTTCAAAAGTTTCTTTTTTTAAATTTTCTTTTTCAATATCCTTGATATAATCCATTATTTGCTCCCTTTCTTTTACTATTCATCTGTTTTCAAATCTTTTAAAATATTTATTTCATCTTTGGTAAATTTTCTATTTACCAATAAGTCAGGTCTTTTAGTTATTGTTTCCAATAAAGACTGTCTTTTTCTCCAAGTTTCAATTTGTTTATGGTTGCCTGATAATAGGACTCCTGGCACTTTATACCCCCTAAAGCTTTCAGGCCTGGTATAATGAGGATAATCTAATAAGCCATTATAAAAAGAATCATTAATTGCTGATTCCTCTTTTCCAAGAACTCCTGGAAGCATTCGAATAATAACGTCAACCATTACCATCGTTGGTATTTCTCCACCTGTTGTTACATAATCACCAATTGATAATTCTTCTGCTTTTAATATCTGTCGAACGCGTTCATCAATTCCCTCATATCTTCCACAAATGAATATTAAATTTGATTTTTTTGATAGCTTTTTAGCTATTTCCTGTTTGAATATTTTCCCCTGTGCTGAGGTAACAATAATTTTACTATTCAAACCAATTCTTTTGTTATTTTTTAAATATTCTATCGCCTCGATGATTGGTTCAGGTTTCAAAACCATTCCCGGACCGCCACCGTAAGAATAATCGTCAACAGTCCTATGTTTGTCTTTAGAAAAATCCCTTATATCAATAATATTTATATTGATTAGTTTTTTTTCTTGTGCCCTTTTAATTATGCTTTCTGAAAAAGGAGAAACAAACATCTCCGGAAATATGGTCAATATGGTTATTTCCATCTATTTACTTATTATCCTTAACCTTAATGGGGAAAAGCATCTCTATCATTCAATAATTTTTATTAGTGTCTTTTTGCTGCTCTTTATGGTTGCTGCCTTTATTATTGTTCTTATTGCTTTAATAACCTTCCCCTGTTTACCAATAATTTTACCAATATCAGTTGAGTCAACCTTTATTTCTAAAACATTAATGCTTTCTTTATTAATTTCATTAATTCTAACACTTTCAGGAAAATTAACTATTTCTTTTAATAAAAACTCAATAAAATCCTTCAATTTATTCTCCAAAAAAATATTTGAATTAGTTATTTACTTACCAAGTTATCAAAAATTCCATTCTCTTTAAAGAGGGATTCGACTGTTTTAGTCATTTTTGCACCCTGACTTATCCATTTTAGACTTTCTTCTTTATCAACTTTAAATACATATGGGTCATTTGTTGGTTGATAATACCCAAGCATTTTAATGAATCTTCCATCCCTTGGTTTGCGAGAATCAATAACTACAATCTTGTAAGAAGGTTTTTTTTTGGCACCTTCTCTTCTTAATTTTATTTTTGCTGACATATTATTCCTCCACCTCTATTTTCAAATAATTATTATTCATTTTAATTTTAACTAAAATATTATCTAAAAAACGAGTCCATAGATTTTTTGTTGGGACCTTGTTTTAAAAATTTTTTCATATTGTAAAATTGTTTTAATAATTTATTTACATCACTTACGTTTGTACCACTACCCTTTGCAATCCTTTTTCTTCTACTGCCATTTACTATTTCGGGTTCAGCCCTCTCCTGTTTGGTCATTGAACATATCATTGCTTCCACCTTGCTGAGTTCCTTTTCTCCGTTACCCATATCTTGATTTAATTTTTTTGCAAAACCAAGGTTTTGTATCGGGAGCATCTCAAATATTTTTTCCATTGAACCCATATTTTTCAGCCTCTTCAGTTGCTCATAAAAATCATTTAAGTCAAATTGTTCCCTGAATTCCTTTTTTGCCATTTTTTTTAATTCATTACGGTTATAATTAGCTTCAATTTTTTCAATCAAGCCTACTGTATCACCCATTCCAAGAATCCTTGATGACATTCTATCTGGATAAAAAGGTTCAATATCGTTAATTTTTTCACCAACACCTATATACTTTATTGGTAACGCAGTTATGCTTTTAATTGATAAAGTGACACCACCGCGAGCATCTCCATCTAATTTTGTCAATATATAACCGTCAAGCCCAATATTTTGATTGAAGGTATCGGCAACCGTCAATGCATCCTGCCCCATTAATGAATCTAACACTAATAAAGTTTCATGTACAACCAGAGATTTCTTAATTTTTTTAATTTCCTCAAGGAGTTTTTGGTCAATGTGTAACCTGCCTGCAGTATCAATAATTATTATATCTTTTTTATTTTCTATTGCATATTGCTTCGCCGCGATGAGAGTTTGCAATGCTTTTTCACTACTCCCCCTCGAAAAAACCTCAACTCCTGCCTTCTTACCCATAATGTGTAATTGCTCAACAGCCGCAGGCCTTATTTTATCCGCAGCAACTAATAATGGATTATGGCCACTACTCTTCATTTTTGAAGACAATTTTGCTGCTGTAGTTGTTTTCCCAGAGCCCTGCAAGCCAACCAGAAGAATTATTGTTGGTATATCAACATTTGTTTTTACTTCACTCTGTGCGTTTCCCAATATTTCTGTAAGAACTTCATGAGTTAATTTAACCATATGCTGACCAGGTGTTAAAACTTCAGATAATTCTTCTTGAGTCGCATGTTTTTCCAGCCTAGATATAAAATCTTTTACAACTTTATAATTTACATCAGCTTCTAAAAGAGCCAATTTTATTTCCCTTAACGAATCTTTTATATCTTTTTCGGAAATTTTGCCTTTATTTTTTAATTTGCCTAAAATATTTTGTAATTTTTCTGATAATATATTTAACATCTTTTACTCAACCCGAATTTCTTTAACAAAAAATATTTTAATGATATTTCTATTAATAAAAACATATTCTATTATTAAATATCGCACCCTCATAGCGTACGGCTTTAAGAAACCCTGAAAGGACTTGACTTTTTAGCTCTTTTTCTTACGATTTTTGATTTTTACCTTTAGCCATAATCTTTACTTAAACAATAGTATTTCCAACTTTGGACTTCAGGTGAAATATTATCATCTGCCTTATTTTAATCTTTTTACGATAAAACCATTTAATCATTACCACCTTCTTAGAAGATGGTTTTTTATGGTTAAATAAATAAAATACATAAAAATCAAATAAAATTTTGGCAAAAAATAATTATTATACTAAACCATGCGAATACTTAACGCAAATTCCCTATAAGTATATAGAAAATAATAAAGGGTGTCAATCAAGAAGTGCCTCAATAAATGCTTCTGTTTCATATTCTGTCAAATCTTCAATTTTTTCGCCAAATGTGATATATTCTACGGGTATATTAAGTTCTTTTTGTATCGTAAGTGCTATTCCGCCTTTGGCCGTGCCATCTAATTTTGTTAATGCGAGGCTATTAATATCTAAAGAGTTTTTAAACTGGCGAGCTTGAATAATCCCGTTTTGTCCTGTAGTTGCGTCAATAACCAATATTGTCTTTATTGATGATTTAGGAGCTGTTTTGCTGGCAACTCTTTTTATTTTTTCTAATTCTTTCATTAAATTATTATAAGTATGCAATCTTCCGGCAGTATCAATAAGTAATATTTCCTTTTTTTTTGCTATGGCAGAATGTATTCCGTCAAAAACTACTGAAGCAGGGTCAGCTCCTTCTGAAGTATTTAAAACTTCTGTTCTTGCCTGGTTGGCTAAAAATGCTAACTGATTAATAGCTCCAGCCCTATAAGTGTCAGCAGGGACTACCATTATTTTTCTACTTCTAGTTCTGAAATAGTATGCTAATTTACCTATAAAGGATGTTTTCCCAGTGCCATTTACTCCAACAACCATAATTATATTTAAATTATCTGGATTTATTTCTAGTAGTGGTTTCTGCGTAGGGACCATATTGATTAATATATTCTTTAATTTAGTTTTGAAATGATTAAAATCTTTATCCTTGAATTCATGTAAGTTAATTTCTTCAAATTTCTTTACTATTTCAGACGTTACCTTAGGTCCAATATCAGAAAGAATTAACAATTCTTCAATTTTTTCTAAAAAATCTCTTTTATCCTTTACTGCATCTGTAAATATAAGGTCATATTTGTCTATTAGCCCATCTCTAGTTTTCTGTAATCCCTGTTTTAATGAATAAAATATTTTTTTAATTTTCCTTCTCCTCTGTATCTGATATTTTAACAGACATCAATTTTGATACTCCGGAACCTTCCATGGTTATCCCATAAAGCGCATCTGCCGATTCCATAACGCCTCTTTGATGAGTAATTATAATTATTTGAGCATCTTTTAAGTCCTCATTTCTCAAAAAAGTTGCTAACCGTATTGCATTAGCTTCATCCAGAGCTGAATCAATTTCATCAAAAAAACAAAAAGGACTAGGATTCGCTTTCCATAGAGCAAATAATAATGCTATTGCCGTCAATGCCTTTTCTCCTGTTGATAAAAGGGAAATATGCTGTAATTTTTTGCCAGGGGGTTGTACCATTACTTCAATACCTGTTTCTAATATTTTATTTTTATTAGTAAGCTCTAAGGATACATGCCCTCCATTAAACAATTTTTTAAAAATATCTTTGAAATTATTTTCAACTTTAAGATATGTTTTATAAAAATTATCCTCAGCAATGCAATCAATTTCTTTGATTAAATTAATCAATTTTTCCTTAGATTGATTAATATCATTTTTTTTATTTTTTAAATCATTATATCTGTCAGATTGATTTTTATATTCCTGTAATGCATCAAAATTTAATTGCCCCATTGCTGTTATTTTTTCTTTATATTTTGTTATTTTTGTATAGGCTTCTTTCTGGCTGCTTACATCATTTTTATGTAACATTATTTCATCTACAGAAGAATTATATTGCTCTTTAATAGTAGTTAATAAATGGTTCATTTTTTCTTGATTTTGGACTTTGCCCATTTCGGTCTCATGTTGTTTATTCTTTTTTTCTTCAAGTTTTCTCTGATATATTTCTATTTCTTCATAAGTTTTTCTTATTTCTCTTTCTTGGTTTTTTATGCTTTCTTTTAGTTTACTTCTTCTATCATCTAAATCTTTCCTTTGCTCTGTAGTTTTTTTTATATTCTTTTCTAAAATATCTGTTTCTTTAATTAGCCGTAATTTTTCGTTATTGTATTGTAGCAATTTTTCTTTCCTGATCTTATCTTCATTATTATATGTCTGTACGAAATGTTCCATTTCTACTTTTCTTTTTTGCAAAATAGTGTTTCTTTCTTGATTCCAGCCTATCTCCATTTTGCAGTTTTCAATTACTTTTTTCAGGTCTTCTACATTTTTATTACAATTATTTCTTATTTTTGAAAGACAAAAATAATAAGATTCCACTAAATTAGTATAGCTTGTTATTTTGTCTAGACTTGATTTAAAATATTCTATGTTCTTATTTATTTTCTGTTTTTTTTCAATTTCTGCAATTTTTTTCAATTTTAAATCTTTTAAACGCGTCTCCAACCCTGCTATTTTCTTATTACTTTCTAAAACATTATTGTTATATTTATTTATTTTGCTCACATAAATATCAATTTTATTATCAAGCTCTTCAATTCTTTTTGCAAACTGCAGCTTATCATTTTTAGCAACATTATATATTTTATTGTGCTCAACAATATCCTTTTTTATCCTACTTATATCTTTATCAATTTTTACTATTTTCTCTGCTGGTAGAAGAATATGATAGTTTTTATTATTTTCAGAATTAATATTCAAGAAAACTATTCCATTAGAATCAATAATAACACCATCCAATGATACTACTGATAGATTTCCTTTTTGATATTTATGTATCTTTAGTGCAGTATTTATATCTTCTACAATTAGGATTTTCCCTAATAATATTTTAAATAAATTATTGTATTCAGGAGAAAATTTTATTAATTTATTTGCAAATCCTAATATTTTTGATTGTATAGAATATTCTTTATCAATTTTTTCTTGATAATCATCAATTCTTGCAATTCTATAGTTATTATCAATAATTAGTTTAACCTGATTAATATTATTTGTTTTCAAAACATTATTTAAATCATTGACTATTTTTGAATTGCTTGTTATCAAAAGAGGAAATTTATCATTTAAAATGAAATGAAATATATTTTTTAAATTATCAGGTATGAATTGGATTATTTCAAATATTTTTGAAAAACTACTAAACTGATTCTGAATATTATTTCTTTTTATAATATATTCATTTATTTTATTCTCTTTGTTTGGTTGGCTTTTTGTTAATTCAACTAAGAATTCTTTTTCTTTTGTCCTTAATACTATGTCATTATTAAAATTTTGCAATATATTGTCTTCTTGTTCCATAAGTAGCTTGCTCTTATTTAAAGAATTTTCCAAATAAGTTTTTTCCTGCTGCTGGCGCATTTTTTCATTCTCATAATAAGCTAAATTATTCTCAGCATCATAAAGGCTCTTTTGGCTTCTTTTCAATTCTTCACTTACTGATAGATATTCATTTTTAATTTCTGATAGAGAATACTCTGTTGCTTTTAGCAATGTTTGTTCTTCTATTTTTTGTTCTTTATACCTATTAATTTTTTTATCGAAAAATTTTTCTATATTAAGTCGTATATTAGAAATTGCTTTATCATAAAACATATCTATTTTGTTATAATTTTTCAATAAAACATCCTTATTGGTTTTATTTTCTAATATTATTGAATTATTGTATTCTGTTTTTTGAATATCTTTTTCAATACTGGAGACTGTTTCTTTAAACTTTTTATACTGCTCATTAGAAGTATCAATATCTTCATGAATACTTTTTATTCTTTGGGTTATTTCTGTTTGCTTTTGCTTCAATAATATTAATTGATTATTATAGTTAATTCTCTCGGTTTCATTTTCCTGAAAGAATTTTTCTATTTCATTTATTTCTTTTTCTAATAATTCTTTTTTTTCTTCTGCCTGAATTATTTTTTTCTTATGATTATTTAAAAAACCCTCAATTGTTTTTAATTCTTCCCTTAAATTTGCAAACATTTTATTAAAATTGACAATTTTTTTTTGATAAAGCAAATATTGCTGGCTTAAAAGATAAAACTCTGATTTCTTAATAATATCACGATATGAATAGTATAGTTGTAGGTCATCTGCTTTCTTTTTATAATAATTTAAGTTTTCTTTAACTTCAGATAAGATATCATTAATTCTCAGCAGGTTGTTTTTTACTGTATCCAGTCTTTTAATGGTTGCTTCTTTTTTATTTCTATAATTTGATATATTTGCTGCTTCTTCAAATAATACTCTTCTTTCTGATGGTTTTGAGTTAAGAACAAAATCTACTTTTCCCTGAGCTATAATCGAGTATGAATTTTTCCCCAACCCAGTTCCCAGGAAAAGATTATGAATATCTCTTAATTTGCAAGGTAATCCATTAATATAATTTTCCGTATTACCAGAACGATATATAACCCTTTTTAATTCAACCTGCTCAGTGTCCATGAATAATTTACGATCGGCATTATCAAGCAATATTGATACTTCAGCATAGTTCCGCATTTTTTGATTATCATTCCCGGCAAAAATCATATCAGCAAGGTTGTTTCCTCTCAAGGAACGTATATTCTGTTCTCCAAGAATCCATCTTACAGCATCTGTTATATTGCTTTTTCCACATCCATTTGGGCCAACAATAACGGTTATTCCCGGTGTAATAGTCAATTTTATTTTGTTTGCGAAAGATTTAAAACCTCTTATTTCAATTTCTTTTAAATACAATTTAAATGCCTTTCTTAAATCGCTTTCATTTTTTTTAAGGCGTTATACGCAGCATTTTGCTCTGCTTCTTTTTTATTTTTGCCAGTTCCCTGTCCATAATATTTTTCTTTTATAATAACATTCACAAAAAATTTCTTTTGATGGTCAAGTCCAATTTCTTGCGATATTTTGTAATTTGGAAGGCAGTTTAATTTTTTTTGGGTTATTTCCTGTAAAAAAGACTTATAATTTTTTATAATAGAATCATCAATAAGAATATCAATATTTTCATTATTAATTAAATTTATAACTATTCTTTTACAGTTCTTCAAGCCACCATCTAAATAAATAGCTCCAAGAAGAGATTCCATGCAATCTGCAAGAATAGAAAATTTCCCTCTCTCCTTGGCCAAATCTACACTTTTTCCAAGAACTATATATTTCTCCAATTTTAATCTTTTGGCAAAATAAGCCAATACTTTTTGGCTTATAATTGTAGACTTTAATTTAGATAATCTACCTTCAGAGAAAAAGGGAAATTTTTTATATAAAAAATCACTGACGATCAAACTTAGCACTGAATCCCCAAGAAATTCAAGTCTTTGGAAATGATTTATAGCACTTTTTTGTTTGAAATATGAAGTGTGTGTTAGTGCCCTTTCCAGTAATTCAGTATTTTTAAATTTATACTCTATTTTTGTCTCAAGCGCAGTTAATTTTATATTATAGGGCCTCCTTTTTCTTGACACTTTCATATATTACAATAAACAAAAATATCTAATTTATATAATTACTGTTTATCCTCCAAGTAACGGATTACGTCACCGACAACTTTGATTTTTTCAGCTTCTTCATCAGAAATTTCTATATCAAATTCTTCTTCAAATGCCATAATTAATTCCACGATATCTAACGAATCTGCGCCTAAATCATCAATAAATGATGAATCTTCTTTAACTTTATCTTCCTCAACTCCAAGTTGATCAACAATAATTTTCTTAACTTTTTCCATTATGTCCATTTCATTAACTCCTTACCTTTTATAATATATAGTTTAAAATATTTTACTCGATGGAAACCATAATCAATTTAGCAGTAAATACCTCGATATTATTACATCTTATATGTATTGAAACTAAATATTTATTACTTTTTCTTGTTGCAATTCTTGCCTTTGCAACCAACAGTTGACCGGCATAAACCGGGTTCTTATATCTTAAACGTGCAACTCCGGTTAGAACTACATCAGAGTCTATTATTGCCATAGCCAAAGAATCAGCAAGGGAAAAAATATAATGGCTTCTTACTAATTTATTTTTATCAAATGCCATATCTTTTGTAGTACGCATGGTAGAAATGCCACTTTTATCTAATTCAATATCAATTAAGTCTCCAATTATATCATTTTTATTTAATGCTTTTACTTTTGATGACGCCTTCTGAGCAAGAGTTATTACCCTTTTCCGCATTTCCGGTATACCCATTTCTAATCTGTCTAACCGCACTGTTTGTATACTTACTTTAAACATTTTTGACAACTGTTCATCAGATAAAAAAGGGTTGGCAGTTATTTTCTCTTTTATTTTTTCCTGTCTTTTTTCTTTGGTCATATTTTTAATCATTATCAGCTAATGTATTTATATAATTAAGAGCAACTATTAAAGGTTGTTTTTACAATTACCTGCTAGTATATATAATATAAACATTGAAATCAAGTATTATATATAAAAATAATATTATAATTAATGATATAGCAAAAACTTAAAAAAATTTGCAGAGTGTACAAAACAATTTAACACTCTGCAAATTTTTTATTATACAAATTTTATATTAAAATAACAGTTTTGAACTAAAATATTTTTTGTAAACATAAAATTAAATACATACTAAGATTTCGTTTCTGTTTTAGTTTTTTCTTGTATTATTTTTTCCCCATTATAATATCCACAAGATGGACAAAGGTGATGGGGAAGTTTGTATTCATGGCACCTTGGACATTCTATCAGGTTAATTGTATTTTCTACCCAGTGAGTTCTTCTCTTATTTCTTCTAGATTTTGATATTTTCCTTTTCGGGCAAGCCACTTTTCCTCCTCCTTCTTCTAAGCAATTAATACCTCATTTTTTATAACGACTCATAATTATATTAAATTTTTTCAATATTTGCAAATATATATTTTTAAACAGCTTTAAATTTTAAGATGTTTTACATTCCCTGGGCCTGTAATGCAGTTATCGCTACTACATCAGCTATTTCTGTTGGGGTACATCCTCTTGACAAATCATTTATAGGCTTAGCCATTCCTTGAGAAATCGGACCTATTGCCTCAGCTTTGGCTAACCTTTGCACTAATTTATAAGCAATATTAGCTGCCTGCAAGTCTGGAAATATTAACACATTTGCTTTTCCGGCAATTTCACTGTCTGGGGCTTTTCGTTTTCCTATTTCGGGAACCAAGGCGGCATCTGCCTGAAGTTCACCATCTACTTTTAAATATGGAGCCTTTTCCCTGATAATATTTGTAGCTTTAACAACTTTATCAACCAGTGGATGTTTAGCACTACCTTTGGTTGAAAATGACAACATAGCAACCCTGGGCTCTGCACCTATTAGTACTTTAGCAGTATTTGCGCTTGCAATCGCTATATCAGCCAACTCTTCTGCATCAGGGTCAGGAAATAACGCACAATCGGCAAACAACATTGCTCCATTCTCACCATATGGAGAACCGGGAACGATTAAAATGAATGAACTTGA
This sequence comes from uncultured Atribacterota bacterium, assembly GCA_964636625.1. GTDB lineage: Bacteria > Atribacterota > Phoenicimicrobiia > Phoenicimicrobiales > Stramentimicrobiaceae > CAZWUL01. The sequence continues at coordinate 94,475 of CAZWUL010000001.1, forward strand.
TACAATTTTCACATCCCTGGATGTTTTGATAGTTTGCAATGCAGGCCTAAAAACATCACCGGTTGCATTAACTGAACCAGCTACTAGGCCATCTGCATCATTTTGATATACCATTAAAGCTCCGAAATAAAGCGGGTCCTTGATTAATTCTCTGGCTTCATCTAAAGAAATTCCTTTATTTTTTCTTAACTCATAATAAATTTTTGCATAATGGTCTAAATTATTAGAAAATTCCGGGTCAATAATTTCAATTTCTTCAGGAAAATTAACATTGGCGTCTTTTGCTTCTTTTCTTATTATTTCTTCTTTTCCCAGGAAAACAAGCTTTGCAAACCCGTCACGATAAATCATTTCTGCGGCCTCAATCATTCTGGGTTCTTCTCCCTCAGGCAACACAATTTTCTTAATATTCTTTTTTGCATTTTGTCTAATTTTTTCTGAGATATTCATGACAGTCTAAAAATCCTCCCTAATGGTTATCTTTAAAATATTTTTATAGTATATTTATAGTATAATAGTATAACATAAAAATATTTACTTATCGAGGGAATCATGCAAATTTTGGGAATAATTGCTGAGTACAATCCTTTTCATAATGGTCATTTATATCATTTACGAAAAGCAAAAGAAGCATCCGGGGCTGATTATTGTATTGCCATAATGAGTGGAAATTTTTTGCAGAGAGGGGAACCTGCATTTTTAAATAAATGGACTCGCACTTTAATGGCTTTAAATGCTGGTATTGATGTTATTATAGAAATGCCTTTTGTTTTTGCCAGTCAGGATGCTCGTGGTTTTGCAAATGCGGGTATTCATATTTTAGATTCACTGGGTATTGTAAATCATGTTGCTTTTGGTTGCGAAAATAGCCAGATGGACATTTTAAATAGTTTAGCTGATGTATTAAGAACTGAACCAGATTTTTACAAAAAAATATTAATAGAAGGGATAAAAAAAGGAAATAATTTTCCAAAAATAAGAGAAATTGCACTCTGTAAATACTATGAAAAATATGGAGAGAAATATAACAAATATGGAATAGAAAAGATCATAGAAGTGCTACAGAAACCGAACAATATTCTGGCTTTAGAGTATTTAATATCATTAAAAAATAAAAATAGCACAATTATGCCAATTCCAATAAAGCGCATTGGCTCAAATTACTTACAAGATACATTAGGTGGGCATTACTCCAGTGCCACTGCTATAAGAAAAAAAATAATCAGGAACTTTTCATATAATAAAAATACTTCTATAAAAGGATTGAAAAATACTTTACCCGATTTTTCCTATAATATAATCAAGGATGAATTTAAAAAAGGCTTTAACCCGGTAACTCTATCGTCTTTTGAGCAGGCAATATTTAGCCAGTTAAGAAGACTCACAACTGATGAAATAAAAATGATTCATGGTGTGCAAGAAGGCTTAGAAAATAGAATAAAAGAGGCAGCAAATTCGGCTACCGATATAGAAACACTTATTAAAATAATTAAAAGCAAGCGTTATACCCAAACCAGGATACAAAGAGTATTAATTCACAGCTTGTTTTTTTTAACACATCAAGAAATCGAATTATTTAACAATAAAGGTCCTCTTTACTGTCGTGTCCTTGGCATGACAAAAAATGGTAAAATTATACTAAAAAAACTTAAGAAATACTCAGAATTACCAATTATTATTAAATTAAAAAATTTTATCAAACAAAACAGAGAAAATGACAATGAAATAATTCAAAAAATGTTAGGTTATGATATTCTTTCAACAGATATTTATGTATTAGGTTATAATTTTGGAACTGCCAGAATAGCGAAACAGGATTTTACCAAAAATGTTCTCATATTAAACAATTAATAATTATATTAATTGTTTCTTTTTATTTTCTTCATCAATTGTCTGGCAACATAAGGTGGCACCAAATCTGCAATACACCCATTCAAAGAGGCTATTTCTTTCACTATACTGGAATTTAAATAGGAATATTTGGTACTTGTTACCATAAAAACTGTTTCAATTTCCGGAGCCATTTTTTTATTGATAAGAGCAAACTGAGATTCATACTCAAAATCAGAGATAGCCCTCATCCCTCTTAAAATAACATTTGCTTTATTTGTCCTGACACAATCAATTAATAAGCCATCAAAGGATTGGACTTGTATTCCTCTCATATTCTTTACCACTTTATTAATCATATCCTTCTTTTCTGCTATTGAGAAAAAAGACTCTTTTTTCGAATTTTCTGCTATAACTACAATTACTTCATCAAATATATTGTTGGCCCTTTTGATGATATCAAGATGTCCATTGGTAATTGGGTCAAAACTTCCTGGATATATAGCTTTTATCATTCATTTCTCCTTTTTAATGCCTTTTAATTATCATATTTTATATATTGGTAAAAAGAGTTATTTTGGATTTACCATACTTTTTTTCCTTCAGGAAAGATAATTTTTGATGCTCTGCATGCACTTCTTCATAAGTATTGTGTTGAACAATAACTGTTGTATTTTTTTTCAAAATATTATTTTTTTCAATTTCATTTAATACTTTTTTAGAAATATTTTTATAATAAGGAGGGTCAAAAAATATTATATCAAATTTACGTTGTTGAAGTTTTAACATTTTCAATGAATACATATAATCCCTTTTTATTACATCTGAAAAATCATTTTGCTTAATCTTACTTAGATTTGCTTTTATCAGATTTACTGCATTGGGATTAATATCAACGAAGGTTGCTCTTTTGGCTCCTCTACTAAGGGCTTCGATCCCAATAGCCCCGGTACCTGCGAATAAATCTAAAAAATCAGAATCAATTATTTTAAACCCCAATATGTCAAATACAGCTTCTCTAACTTTAGCTGGAGTAGGCCTGATATCCATTCCCGGAAATGATTTTAGGGGAAACCCCTTATATATACCAGCAATAATCCTCATTTTTAAATTTCCTTTTAATGTGTTGTTTTATTGTTTCTTATTTATTTAATTTTATTTTTTTTAATTTTATTCTCAGTGCTTGATTATTGTTACTAAATTATGATAAAATAAAATTTGTAATTTTTCAAGTAATATAATTTGGAGGAAACTATCATGGCAAAATGTGATATTTGTGGAAAAGCTCCGATATTTGGGAAGCAAATTAGCCATTCACATAAGTTAAGTAATAGAAAGTGGTCTGTAAATATTCAAAAGGTTAGGATAAAAGAAAATAATACAATCCGTAAAGCTAATGTTTGTACTCAATGTTTAAAATCAGGCAAAGTACAAAAAGCTGTTTAATATTATCTTAAATCGCTTTATAATTTAAACAAACTAACAATTATTAATAGCAAACTAAAGATTATCAGGTTTTTGCCTGGTAGTCTTTTTTTATTTGGTTAATTATACTTTCGGTAATATAATCCGGTGTAGATGCACCACTTGTAATGCCTATTTTCTTTTTTCCTTTAAAATATATTTTTTTAATATCTTTTTCGTTTTCAATATGATAGGTTTCAACTCCAACTCTCTCACTTATTTTAGCTAACCGCGTGGTATTGGCACTATTTAACCCACCAACCACAATCATCATATCAACCCGCTTTGCCAATTCCCTGGTAGAGTATTGGCGCAAACTTGTTGCTTTACATATTGTATTATAAACTCTCAATTCTTCTACATTTTCGAAAATTTCATTAATTAATTTTTTATAGTCTTCTTTATCTTTTGTTGTTTGAGAAATTAATCCTACTTTATTTTTAAATGCAAAACAGCTACTTTTAATATCTTTATAGGATTGAAATACTTTTGCATCAATATTATTATAACTTAACAGACTTTTTATTTCAGGATGATTAATATCCCCAAAAATTATAATCTGGTAATTTTCTTTATTAAGAATAGAAATTAGCTGATGCAATTTTTTAACATATGGGCATGTTGTGTCAATTAACTTTATATTACGTTTTTGGGCAATATCTTTATCATAAGATGATATACCATGGGCTCTGGTAATGAGGTATTTTTTGTATGGTACCTGAGAAACTTCGTTAACTATTTGTACTCCTTTTTCCTTAAATTCTTTTATAACCTGTGGATTATGAATAATCTCGCCAAGCATATATATTTCTTCATTATTTACTTCTTTTATTAATTTGTTAGCTTTGTTAATTGCCCTTTTTACACCAAAACAAAACCCGGTGTTATTAGCCCTGATTATCTGCAAATTCTTCTTTCTCCTTTTTATAAATTATACCTAATAATATTTCAATAACTTCTTCAATACCTTTATTTGATGTATCTACAACAATAGCATCTTCAGGGATAGTCAAAGGTGCAATAGCTCTCTTGCTATCAAGTTCATCTCTCTTAATAATCTCAGTTTTTATCTCTTCTAAAGAAATATGGTATCCTTTTTCCTGTAATTCCTTGTGTCTTCTCAAAACCCTGGTTTGTTCATTAGCAATAAGAAAGATTTTCAAATCAGCATCTGGTAAAATTACCGAGCCAATATCTCTACCTTCCATTATTACAGATTTATTTTTGGCCATTAAACGTTGTAATGGTACCATATTTTTACGCACAGAGGGATGTCGTGCTACAAATGATACAAATTTATCTATAACAGGACTGTGTATTTTTTCCAAAGTGCTGTTATTTTGAAAAAACATCAATTCTATATTTTTCGAAAAATTCTCTTGGTTTATAAATTGTTCAACAATCTTCCTTGATAAAATATTCATATCTGCTGAATTATGGATATCGACTTTTTCTTTCAAAGCACGATATGTAACATAGCGATAAAAGTCACCGGTATTTATATAACGATACCCTATATTCTGGGCAAGTTTTTTTGCTATAGTGCTTTTACCAGCTCCAGCCGGGCCATCTATTGTAATAATGAATCCATTATGCTGATGTGACAATATAATCACCTTTTAAGGCGTGTTTTTTATTCTTTTTACTTCATCACAGGTAAGATATCTATATCTACCGGTTTTTAAATTTCCCAATGAAATTGGGCCAATTTTAATCCTTTTCAATTTTAGTACTTGAAAATTTAGATATGACAACATTCTTCGAATTTGCCTTTTTTTCCCTTCTTTTATTATTATTTTTAATATTGTAGTTTTTTGGTATCTTTTCAGAACAGTAACTTTGCATGGGCTGGTAATTAATTTAGGAGATATAGGGACTCCTTTCTGTAATTTTTCTAATTCATCATTATTTATTGTTCCTTTTATCTTAACTACATATACTTTTTCTATTTTATTCCTGGGATGAATCAGCTTATGAATTAGCTCACCGTCACTTGTTAGTAATACCAACCCCTCAGAAAAAAAATCCAGGCGCCCTGCATAATTAATCCTTACATTTATTTCTCTTATTAAATCATAAATAGTTGGTCTTTTAAAAGGATCTTGTTGTGTGCAAAGATAACCCGAGGGTTTGTTAAGTATTATATATATTCTTTTTATCGTCTTAGCGATATTTTTATTATCAACCTCTATAATATCTTCAGAAGGATTAATACAAGTTCCTAATTTTGTTACAATAGAATCATTCACTTTAACCCTGCCTTTAATAATTAATTCCTCGCATTTTCTTCTTGAATTAATCCCCTGCGTTGCTAAATATTTTTGTAATCTGACTTTTTTCATTACTGAATCCTAATTCATCAATAGGCGGTAAATCTGACATGCTTTTTAGTCCAAAATGCAATAAGAATCTTTCTGTAACACGATACAACAAAGGGTTTCCAGCGACTTTTTTTCTACCGCAAATCTTTATAAAATTATTTTTTAAAAGATTTAGCAAGAGAGTAGTGCAATTCACTCCCCTTATTTTTTCAATTTCCATTCTGGTAATAGGTTGATTATAAGCAACAATAGCCAGGGTTTCTATGGAAGCCTTTGATAAAACATACCTCTTCTCATTATTATACAATTTTTTAATCCATTCGGCATACTCAGGTTTAGTAGCAAAAGAAAACCCCCTTGCAACCTCTTGAATAAAAAATGGGCTATTACTTTTTTGATATTCAGATTGGAGTTTTTCAATTGTTTCTTTTACATATTTTTTTTCTTTTCCGGTAATATTTTTAATTTCTTTAATCGATAATGGCTTATTTGATACAAATAACATTACTTCGATTATTCTTACCCATTTGTCATTTTTTACTGCTTTCTCTTTGTTGTTAATTTTTTATCATCCTTTCTAAAGAAAATAATATCACCAAAATTCTTTGATTGGTTATAGTATACTTTCCCCTGGCAAATTAATTCCAAAAGGGCTAAAAAAGTAACGATGATTTCTAATCTTGAATATTTGAAGGATATTATTTTTCTAAATGATAATTCTCCCTTATTCATTTTGAATTGTTTTTCGATGTCCTTTATTTTTTGCAATATATTATATTCACGTTTTTTAAAATTAATTGTGTTATTATTATAATTTTTCCTGGATAAAATCGACTCAATTGCTAAAATAAGGTCAGAAAAATCATTTCTCTGATATTGTTCTTCTTTTTCAATCTTTGGACTGAGGTGCGTTAAATAAATATCTTTCTGCATTACTTCTTTATCTTCGAAAAAATTTATTAAAGAATGGTATTTTTTATACTCCAGCCAATAATCTTCGTCGGTAAAATCTGTGTTTTCTTCAAAATCATCTTCTACTTGTTCTTGTTGAATTGGTAACAGTAAATTTGATTTCCATAAAATTAAACTGGAAATAGAAATAAGAAAATCAGCGGCAATATCAATATCAATAGAATTTGGCCGTGAATTAATAATGTGTTCAATATATTTTTCAATAATATCCAACAAGCATATTTCATTAGGGTCTATTTCATTATTTCTTACTTTATTAAATAATTCTTGAACATAATCTATGTAATGTTCAATTTTTATCTCACCTAAATTGTTTTTTTTCATGCATAATCTAAATTCATTGCTTTTCTAACTTCATTCAGGGTCTTCCTTGCAATTATTCTAGCCTTTTTACTGCCTTCCAATAAAATATCCCATACCATCTGGGGATTTTTTTCGTAAAAATCTCTTTTTTCTCTGAAAGATTTGAAAGATTGAATTAAAACATCTGCTAGCCTTTTTTTGCATGCTACGCAACCTAAATGGGCGTTTTTGCAATCATTTTCAATATTCACAAGTTCTTCTGTGTTAAATATTTCATGGTATTTAAAAACAACACATACCTCGGGATGTCCCGGGTCTGATAATCTTATCTTTTCGGGGTCAGTTATCATTGATAAAACTTTATTCTTTATTTCTTCAGGCTTATCGGATAAAGTAATATCATTTTTCAAACTTTTACTCATTTTTTTACCATCTGTGCCTGGAATTCTCGGAGTACGAGTAAGTTTGAGCTCAGGAATTGGAAAAATCTCACTGTAAAGATTATTAAAACGCCTTCCTATTTCTCGAGCTAATTCTACATGAGGAGATTGGTCATCTCCTACGGGAACAGCATTTGATTTGTAAATCAAGATATCTGATGCCATTAAAACTGGATATCCCAGCAATCCATAGCCCATATTTTCCTTTAAGTCTAAATCTCTTACCTGTTCTTTTAAGACAGGATTTCTTTCTAACCAAGCCAGGGGAGTAATCATTGACAGTAAAAGATGTAGCTCAGCATGTTCTGGGACTTGAGATTGGATTAATAAAGTACTTTTTTCAGGGTTTATACCAGCACTTAGCCAATCAATCACCATTTCTATCATATTTTCTTTCATCATTGAGGTATTATTGTATCCTGTTGTTAATGCATGCCAGTCTACTACCCCATAATAACATTTATATTTATTTTGCAGCTCAATCCAATTAGCTAAAGCCCCATAGTAATTTCCAATATGGAGTTTGCCAGTTGGCCGCATTCCACTAAAGATAACGCCTTTCATCTAGTATTTTGCCTCCTTTATAGAACTAATACAAATTAATATAATATTCTAAAATATGTTTTTATTATACAAATATACGAAAAAAATAAAAAGCAATTGGAAATATTACTTTTCCTATAAAACCTGTCAATATTAATAACAATAGGATTACCATACCATAAGTATTATTTAATTTTTCATATTGTCCTGCCCAATATGGTGGTAATATTCCTAACATTATATGATGGCCATCCAATGGTGGGATTGGAATTAAATTGAAAAGTGCCAGAATAAAATTAATTAAAATCCCTGTCTGTAAAAATATTATCCAGCCCCTGATAATTGTTATCACAATATTTGATACATGATTAATATTGCTGAATAGAAAATTGTTTAAAAATATATTGTTCAGTCTATACAAACCTGCAAACAATAAAGCGACTATTATATTGGATAACGGCCCTGCTAAAGATACTTTAATCATATCCTTTTTTGGATTGTTCAGGTTTCTATAGTTTATAGGAACAGGCTTTGCCCATCCAATACGGAAAATGATCAACATTAGCGTTCCTATTGGATCAAGATGGGCAATAGGATTAAGGGTTAGCCTTCCTGCTAATTTTGCTGTTGGGTCTCCATAATAGTATGCAGCAAATCCATGTGCATACTCGTGAACGGTTATGGCAACCAATACTGCTGGAACACTCCATATTATTTCAAATAAATTATTAAGCATATAATTAGACAATTCCTTTTTCTTTCAACTTTTTTACAAATTGCAATTCATCAGTTCTATTTTTTAAAAACCCGTTTAGTTGAAGGTATAAAACTAATTTTAATATTTTAGCATAAACTGGATTGGGCTTCATTCCTATCTTCGTTAAATCATTTCCAGAGATATAAATAGATGTGTTCTTATAGAATTTTAAATATTTTTTTATTCGGTTTTTAATAAGATTGTTTTTATTTTCTTCTAAAAAAATAATAAAAATTAATTCATTGCAAATACTATTTAGGTAATAATAAATATTGCTCGGCATGATTTTCTTTTTATTTAAAATGATAGTAGTTTTATCTTTTTTCTCAAATATTTCATTTAGTTTTTTGATATGTTTATCCTTCAATTCTATTTTTTTGGTGATACTTTTAATATCTAATTTTAATAATTCTAATAAATAATATATATATATAATTCCTTTATTTATATTATCCTCAGGAAATATTATATTCCAGTCTTTTATTTTCTCCTCTATTTGAAAAAATTTATCAATCAGTTTTTGGTTTAGAGATAATTTTGGTATAATTCCAGAAAGAATTCTCAGTTTGTCCATCCGTTTGAGTACTTTAACCGGGTTTTTTTCATTTAATAGTATTAAAAATTCTTCACTCAATCTTTTTTTCCTAATTCTTGAAACAAGGCCTTCATTAACTGCTTTGCTGAGGAATTTTTCTGTTGATTGTTCAATAGTAAAATTATATCTTTGTTCAAATCTAACTGCCCTGAGAATTCTTGCCGGGTCTTCTGTAAAGCTTAAGCTGTACAAAATCCTGATTTTTTTTAATTCAAGGTCCCTTTTACCACCATAAAAATCAAGTAAACGAGCAAATTTATCCTGGTTTAACTGTATTGCCATGGCATTTATAGTAAAGTCCCGCCGATATAAATCCTTTTTTATAGACGCGAACTCGACTTTTGGTAATGCAGCAGGAAATTCATAAAACTCTCTTCTAGCAGAAGCAAAGTCAATTTTTAAACCATTTGGCAATACTACAACTGCGGTTTTAAATTTTTGATGGCATCTTAATTTACCATTTGTCTTCCTGGCAAAATATTCTGCATATTTAATAGCATCTTCTTCGATTACAATATCTAAATCCAGGTTCGGAATGCCTAAAAGCAAATCTCTGACTATACCTCCAACCATAAAAACAGAATACCCCAAATCATCACCAGCCTGTCCGATTTTATATAAGATTCCCAGAATGTCTTCAGGAAAATATTGATGAATCAAAGATTTTATTTTTTCTTTTCCTGTTTCATATTTTCCTGATCTGTTTTCAAATATAGAAAACGATTCTTTTTTTATATCTTTATCTCCATAAAGACTTCTTATTAAATCTGTCCTGGTTATAATTCCTTCTAAATTACCACTTTTATTTAAAACCAACACCCTCCCCACATCATATTTGATCATTAATTCCTGGATTTCAAGCATTGGTGTATCTAGATTAACACTAATTATATTTTCTGACATATAGACATTAACTGTTTCCTTTTCATAATGATGGTGTTGAGCTTTGTATATTTCCTGACGAGTGATAATGCCTACCAATTTATTATTATCCATAACCGGAAAACCATTATGTCCATAGCGTAACATTGTTTTTGATGCCTCTTCAATTGTAGTACTAACATCCAAAGTTTTAACAGGGCTGGTCATAATATTTTTTGCTGATGTTTCCGCTTCTGTTTGATTATTCAAAATATTTTTAATATTTTTTTCTATTTCTGCTAATGATAGTTTCCTTACTACTGCTGAAGCTGCCTGTGAATGTCCTCCTCCACCTACACTCTTCATTATTGCACCAACATCTACTGAATTTCGATTGCTTCTACTGACTATATATACTCTATTTTTCATTTTAACCAGGACAAATATTATGTCACAATTAACTATTTCCATCAATTTATGGGTAACCAATGCCAATCCTTCAATATACTCTCCAGCTTGACTTTTCGCAAAAACAACACTTATTCCTTTTAAAAATATTTCCCGGGAAGTTGATATTAGCTGATTTAAAAGTTTCTTTTGTCGAACATTCAGACCGATATTAGTAAATTTATTCACAGTTCTTAAATTGACACCTATGGAAAAAAGTTTACTTAATACCTCAATATCATCTTTGGTTGTAGTGGTAAAAATGAGGGACCCTGTATCCTCATAAATACCCAATGCAAATAGGGTTGATTCTAATGGAGTTATAGCAATACCTAATTTAATTATCTTTTTTAACAGTATTGTGACGGTTGCTCCAACCTGCCGTATTGTCTTGCTGTTTGCCCTGATATCATTCTTCATTGGTGGATGATGGTCATAAATAATAATTTTTACTTTTTTTTTGTCTAATAAAGATTCAAATATACCAATTCTATCATTTTGTCTTGTATCAACTATTATTAATTCTGATATCTCCTCCAGGTTGATTTGTTTAAGCGAGGATATTTTTAGTGCATTACCATATAAACCGAGGAATTTTCGAACATTTTCTTCTATCGCTCCCGGAAAAACCAAATATGCCTCAGGATATAATTTTTTTGCCGCAATCATCGAAGCAAGACAATCAAAATCTGCGCTTGTATGACCAATAATTACTTTCATAGTAACAAACTCATCATCTTATAATTTTGAAATAGTATAGACACCCACGCCCTTACAGGCGTGGTGCTCTTAAAATTCAAGCTGCGCTTG
>CAZWUL010000002.1:0-55108 GCA_964636625.1 uncultured Atribacterota bacterium
TATGATAAGAGGAACCTGATGAGAATTTTAATCGTCGGCGCTGGACCGATTGGCTGTTATGCAGCTCAACTATTGAAAAAAATAGGTTATGAGCCTATATTACTGGAAGAACATCCCAGTGTAGGGAAGCCGGTACAGTGTGCTGGAATTGTATCATCAAAATTAATTTCTACTTTAAAACCTTTTATCTCTGAATCTGCAATTGTGAACCGGATTAACAGTTTTGCCATTAATACTCCATGGACAGAAGAATTTTACCTTAACATTCCAGGAGTCGCCTGTATTTTGAATAGAGAAAAATTTGATTTAGATATAGGTCAGGGTCTAGATATTCATTTAAAAAGCCGTGTTACTAAAATAGAAAAAGAAGATTCCGGTTATCGTGTTTATACAGAAAAAAGCGAAAGTTTTTTGACAGACCTGCTCATTGGTGCTGATGGTACTGATTCAATTGTTCGTAAATACATGTTTGATAACTATGTAAGTAAATACAAAAATAATAATAATTTAAAAATAAATTATTATTATGGCATGCAATACCAGATAAAGTTGAAAGAAATGTATCAAGGCATTACCAATGATTCTATAAAGGTGTATTTTGATGATAATATACCTTTCTTTCTCTGGATTATTTTAGAAAATTCCAAAACATTGCGTGTTGGAGTTGTAGGAACATTGCCAGAAAATGCCAAAAAAAAATTGGATGAATATCTCTACAGAAAAAAGATTAAAGGTGAAATTGTTGATGTTATTGCTGGTAAAATAGCAATTGGTTATATACCTACTTATTATGATAATATTGCCTTAATAGGAGATGCTGCCTGTCAGACAAAGCCCTTGACTGGAGGTGGAATTTCTTATGGTATTTATTCTGTTCGTATCCTTATTGATTGCATCAAAGAGAATAAATTAGAAGAATACGACTGGAGATGGAAAAAAAAGTTTAGTAAAGAAATTAAATTTGGTTTGAAGGCCAGGAGAATGTATGAAGATTTAGATAATGATAATAGAGTAAATCTTTTTCATCTTTTTAAAAAATATTCTAGTTTTATTGAACAGGTCGTTGAATTTGACAATCATTACAGTCTATTTCAAGCAGCCTTGAATAATCCACAAATATTAGTAGATGCAGGAAAACTTTTAGGAAATTACATGAAAGACATGATAAAATAGATTATGTTTGGATTTAGATTATAATATACCAAGATAGCTAAGATATATAGGAGGGAGATTATATGAAAGCAATTATATTGTGTGCCGGTAAAGGAACTCGATTAAGACCCCTGACTTATACCAGTGCAAAGCACCTTATTCCGCTGGCCAATAAACCTGCCCTGGAATATGGAATTGAGAAAATTAAAGATTGCGGGATAAGTGATATTGGAATTATTATAGGCGAGGAAACCGGAGAAGATATTAAGCGTGAAATAGGAAATGGACAAAAGTGGGGAATTAATATTAGTTACATTATGCAGGAGGAACCGTTAGGGCTGGCACATGCGGTAAAAGTTGCCAGAGATTTTTTACAGGATGAATCTTTTTTGATGTACCTGGGGGATAATCTTTTGAAAAGTGGTGTTATGCAATATCGCCAGCAATTTGAGGAAGGAAAGAAACAGGCTTTTGTGCTGCTGACTCATGTTGAGAATCCCCAGGCTTTTGGTGTAGTTGAGCTGAAAGATAAGAAAATTGTACGTATGATTGAAAAACCAAAAGACCCGCCAACAGATTTGGCATTAATTGGTGTTTACTTTTTCGATAAGACTATTCATAAAGCCATTGACAATATTAAGCCTTCAGATAGGGGAGAATATGAGATTACTGATGCCATTCAATGGCTTGTAGATAATAAGCATGATGTAGAAGCAGAAGTTATTGAAGGATGGTGGAAGGATACTGGTAAACCGGAAGATATAATTGAAGCCAACCGGTTGATTCTGGAGGACATTCATCGGGATTTAGGGGATGCGATTATTGACAATAAATCAAAGGTGTTTGGTAGGGTCAATATGGGGAAAAATGCCGAAGTAATTAATTCAACTATATTGGGACCAGTTGTAATTGGTGAAAATGCCAAGATTATAAATTCCTATGTTGGACCATTCACCTCTTTATCTGCTGGGGTTAATATCGAAAATAGCGAGATTGAATATAGTGTTATAATGTCCAATACTCATATTGATAGCATTAAATGCAGAATGCAGAATTGTCTGATAGGAAAAGATGTGGAAATTTACCGGTCAGAAGAAATGCCCAGGATATATGAATTTGTTCTATCAGATGATAGCAGGATTAGATTAATATAGGAATTATTCTAATTTAGAAAAAGTTAAATAACAGTATTAGAATGAAATACCTGTTTGAAAGTGAAAACGGAATTGGGAAGGTCCTGAGAGGGCTTTTCCAATTCCCACAGTTAGAATAAAAGGATTGCTCTGTGCTTGCTTAAATTTGAAACTTAACTCGGCACCGATAGATGTATTTATTTCAGAAGGAATTTGTGAAAGCTTGCCTTCCCAGGCCTGTCCTGTATCTATAAAAAGAGAGCCGGATACTCTATCCAAAAAGATTGAAGCCCAGTCAAAACCTATTTTCTTCTCAACAGTCATAATTGGAAAACGATATTCCAGACTGGCAGAAATTAGATTGTTACCGCTAAAGCTCGAAGCAGAAAAGCCCCTGAGGGGGAAAGAATTATTATTTACTGTATTTAAACCAGGGTTGCTTGAATTACCTCCAAGGTAAAACTTCTCCTTTTTATTTAGTCCATCTGTTGAAAAGCCGGCAACTAGGCGAAGTGCTATCACCTGATTTTGAGCTGGGAGAGGAAAATATTTTCTTCCATCAAATAATATTTTATTGAAAGTTAAATCACTTCCAATTATTTTATTGGCATGTTGATAACTCAAAGAGAAGGAAGAACCAATTTCAGGACTGATAGAAGATTGGTAGCTTTCGGTGTCATTATATCTGTAATTAAGAATTAAAGAATTAATCTTTTTAGAAAAAGTTGTATCACTGTCATTTTCTTCAATATTGTAACTGTATAATTTATTTTGAAAGCCAAGAGAAATATTTTCAGAAAAATAACGTGCTGAGTCCTGCTGGGAAGTGTATCCTTTTCTGGGAAAATTTAATTTAGCCTGATATATAGAACTGGTATACTCTGCATCAAAAAAGTTTTTTATTTCGTTGTTTTCCAGCAGAGTTTCGCCCTGCCAGGAGACTGACAAGAATGGTTTTCGTGAATAATCATAAAATTCAATGTCATAATAAAGAGCAGGGCTAAAGACTCCCCATGCTAAATTAAATGGAATATTATAGAATTTTAAATAATCTTGAGCCAGGCTGGAAAAACCAAGGTAAAGGTCCTTTGAGGTCAGGGCAAAATAAGGAGTCCAGTAAGTTGGAGAAATGCTTTCCCAGGAAGAGTAATCTTTGGTTTGATAGGTATAACACAGGGGACGGTTCTCTGTATCACGATGTGTGTTCTCATTCTGGGTATAATAATCCCGATACAGAGAACCGTCCCCTGTATCTTCTGAATCTTCTACTGGTTTCCAGAGTAGATTATGGGTTTTGGTTAAATGAAGCTCATAGCCAGAAGCATGGTATTGAATAAAAGCCAGTTCCTGGCCATCTGGTGAAATTGCCGGTTCGAAGGCTCCCGTTATGACATTTGTCAGCCTAAACAGCTGGTTTTCTTTTATATCACTGGCATACAAGTTGAAGATACCGCTTCGGTCTGAGGAAAAATATATATATCTTCCATCCGGAGACCAGTTCGGACTGATGTCAGTATGTTTGTTCCGGGTAATAGCCCTGATGTTTTCTATTTTATTACTTTTATCCAATTCTAAAATATAAATATCTTGATATCCGTCCTTCCACATGGAGAAAGCTATTTGCTTGCCATCTGGAGACCAGACTGGTTGTGTAACCTGTGTTCCATCATGATAGTCAGTAAGAAATGTCAGGTTATCATCAGTCAGTAATTCTACCTGGTAGTCATTATTTTTCTTTAGTGCTTCCAAATAATTATTTTCAAGAGAAAATAAGACAAGATTGTTGCTGCCGGCATGATTCACAACTGCAACAATAGTGTTATTAGAAATGTCTGGATGCCAGCTGGGGTCTTTAATTCTCAGCCCCTCGGTAAGCCTTATCTGTTTTCCGGTTTCCAGGTGGTATAAAAAAAGGTCATGATACTGGTAAAATTCTTCATAATTGAGAAGTTTGGTATAAATGAGGTACTTGTTATCCGGTGATAAGGAATAAGAAGTACCATGACCGGTAGTCCTGTTAATTATAGTTCTTTCTTCACTTGTTGCAGGATTATAAGTGCGAATAGTGGGGTATAGTTCAATATTAGTGACTTTATAAAGCAAAGACAGTGTATCAATATTATTGCTTTGCCACCAGCCTGGATTATCAACCCAGTATTTATGGTTTGTTAACTGTTCAGATACTGTAGGTTGACTATAATGATATACTTCTTCCAGCTGTTTTTGATAATGGCTATATTGCTCGTTTTGCCAATCTTCATACAATTCATCCTGATTAATCCCCAGAACTTTTCGTATAGCCCAGTTCATTCCTAATAGCGGATAAGTACAGAATTTCTCACTAACGGCTATCAGCTTTTCTTCACCGTATTTTTGAGCGATATAATGAACCAGAGATTGTCCATAAATATACGGAGTACTACCACCTGGCCAGGAAGTAAGATATGAGCTTTGTAGTAGTTTTAAATCTTTTTGTGTACCTTCTAAGAAATCAGTGCGCAGATACATTTCATATCTGTTGTCTACCAATCTACCACCTGAGCTCCATTTGCTCTCATTATAAATAGCTAATCCTTCAATAGCCCACATTGGTTGAAGGGCATTGGGAGCAATAATCTGTCCCAGGAAAAAACGGAGAAAAGTAGTCCCTTTGCTGGTCATATCAAAATGAGCTAAATGGGTATATTCGTGAATTAGTAAAATCTTTAACCAGTTTTCAAACTTAGTATCAAAGTTTTTAAAATGTGGGGCACTAAGGTTTAATCGAATAACACGATGTGGGAGGACAGAAGCAAAACCATAAACAGAATCACTAAAGTCTTCCAAAGTAATGGCTATTTTCTTGTTTTTGCGAAAGGGCTCACCAAAATAGGGAGTTATCTGCTGGTAGGTTTCCTCAGCGATATCAATGATATCAAAGGCAATATTTTGATAATCAAATGGTCTCTGTATCGGGCTCTTCCCTGGGAAAATTACTAAAAAATGCTTACTTTCGGTTACCTGCCATTCAAGTGATGAGTCATAAGAGCTTGACTGAGCTACAACAGATAAACAGATTATCTGAAATAGAATAAGTATTGTTATTAAAAAAATATAATTAAATTTATTATTTTTTATTTTAAACATTTCTGATATTATATTCTCCTGAAGCTATAATCTATATTTACTACTATAACTTGTTTTATAATTCCTTACAATAAAAACAAATAAAAAATAGTTATGTCTTGGAAACCATATTTATATTAGGTATAATAAAAATTAATTTAGTACAAAAGGCGGAGGTAAGTTTTGGTAGCAAAAAAGGAAAAAAATAGAAAGAATTTCCCCAGCACAAAAAAGAAAAAATTATTTGATATTTTGTTTTATAGCATAAGTGCAGTAGTTATTCTGGTTCTGCTTTTTATCGGGTTAAGACAAAGAGGATTATTACCGTTATGGCTCGATAATCTTCCTTCGAAACAGATTGCAGAAATATCAGAGGAAGTCAAGGAGAGAAGGGCAGGATTTCATATTATTAATGCCCATGAGCATGTCCAAAGTGAGGAGAATATTCCTATGCTAAAGAATGCAATGGAGGATTGCCAGGTTGAAAAAATGGTCATACTGGGAACCTCAGATTTTACTTTTTATCTGGATCCCGACTATGGATTTACTGGATATGATGAAAATAATGAGACTATTATAAAAATCAGCCAGGAATACCCTGATAAATTTGCAGCCCTGATAACAATGGATCCACGTGATGATGATAAGCTGGAGAAATTAAAAAAATATATGGAAGAAGGAGCAGCAGGAGTAAAATTATATAATGGTCATGGCAGTTTTTATGATTTGTTTTTTAACAGTCCGATAGATGAACCAGGTATGATGGAGGTATATGAGTATTGTGAAAAAGAAGGCATCCCTATTTTGCATCATATTAACACCGGAAGATTTCTAGAAGAAATGGAACATATTTGTCAGGAGCATCCTGATTTGATACAGATTATTCCACATTTTATGTTATCATCTGGCAATTTAACAAGATTGACAAGATTAATGGATACCTATCCAAATCTGTATACTGATATTAGTTTTGGTCATCCTGATTTTCTGGTAGCCGGATTTGGAAGAATATCCAATAATCACCTTGCCTTCAGAGAATTTATGAAAAAGTACCAGGACCGTATAACTTATGGAACAGATTTAGTAGTTACTACCTATATGGCCAAGACAAGGGCTTATATAAATGATGTCCATTTGGCTTATATGGATTTATTGGAAAAAGATGAATTTACCTTAACAAAAAGTATTTATAATATGATGTCCCGGGATGCCCGAGAAAGAGTTGATCAGGACAGAGTGTACAGAGGACTAAATTTGGATGACGAAGCTTTGCGGATGATTTATCATGATAATGCAATGAAATTGTTTTTTCAATAGTTTTCAGTGGTCAGTTTCCGGTTTACAGGTGAAAATACAAAGAATAAAAAGGTGCCAGGTGCAAGTTGCAAGTTTCGAGTAAAAACAATTTCCCAATTTACCAGTTGGCCGGTTTACCAATTAAAACCGTATAGAGTATTTCGTATACCGTATAACGTGAAGAAAAACAAATAACAGTTGCAAGTTTTGAGTTGCGAATAATTCAATTTACCAATCGGCTGGTTTACCAATTAAAAAAGACAGTTTTAGGTAATTTTGGTTGGTAGATAAACAGATGAAATGATGGGTAGATTTTATAAAGGGGAACCTATAAAGAGTGAATTATATTTTAGTTGCAGGAATTGCTTTTTTTGTTTCATATATCATAACTCCATTTATAGCCCAGGTAGGGAAAAAACAAAATCTTGTTGACCGGCCTGGTTTTCGCAAAATACATAGTAATTCAATCCCAAATTTGGGAGGAATAGTAATATTTTTTGGTTTTATACTTAGTATATTATTTGTTATACCTATTGAAGGCAGGGCAAAAGGGCTGTTAGCAGGAAGTGTGATTATACTTCTTTTAGGTATTATTGATGATATTGCAGATATAAAGCCGCGATATAAGTTCTTGATTCAGTTAGTACCTGCTTTACTGCTTATAGGCTACCATTATCAAATTATTAACCAATTTATTATTAACCAATTATCATTTTTGAGTATTCTGGGTTATTTACTTTATCCAATTATGTTATTCTGGATTACCGGGGTAACAAATTCAATCAATCTAATAGATGGTCTGGATGGCTTAGCATGCGGGGTTTCAATTATATCCCTGGTTAGTTTTTTTATCTTAGGGGTTATTATTGATGGCAATTTTGAATTATATAACCTTCTGAATATAGCTCTTTTAGGAAGCATGCTGGCTTTTTTCCGTTATAATTTTTATCCAGCCAAAATGTTCTTAGGTGATTCAGGGAGTACCTTTGCAGGGTATATGCTGGCATCAATTGGGGGCTTGTGGGTAATAGTATCTGAAAATGCTTTATTTTTAATAGTACCATTAATTGTACTTGCTCTTCCGGTAGGAGATACTATTTTTGCAATTTTTAGGAGATATAAAAATAAAAAGCCTATTTTTCAGGCAGACCAGGGACATTTGCATCACCGGTTATTAAACAGAGGAATTTCGCACCGGAATGTTGTTTTAATTTTGTTGGGAATTAATGCATTATGCTGTTTACTGGCATTGGCGATTGTATTGAGTGTTAAATAAAAATAGTATCGAGTCAAGAATACAGTAATGAGTAACAAGTGATGGGTAATAAGCAAAGATTAAATATTAATTCTTACAACTAAAAATACCAATCTTCTATTCTTGACTATAAACTAAAAACTATTCTTCTTAAATATTGCTCTTTTACTAAATACTAACTACCAACGACTAACTACTAATATAGTATCGAGTCAAGAATACAGTAATGAGTAATAAGTAATGAGTAATAAGCAAAAGCAGAATGCAATAATGCAAACATGCAAGAATGGGAACAATACAGTATTGCAACATCCCATCCTTGCAATCTTGCAGCCAAAGATTTTTAGCTTGTTTGTAAAAGGCTCTTTTAGACCACATATTGTTTGTGAGTTAAGAAAATGCTAAAATCATTTTAGATTTTAAAAATAAAGTAAAAGGCATAAGATGATAAAAAAAACAAAAGAAAAGATTCTTGTTACAGGTGGAGCTGGGTTTATTGGTTCCCATGTTGTAGATTTGTTTTTAAAAAAGAATTATGAAGTAATTGTTATTGATGACTTGTCCAGTGGAAATAAGGCAAATCTGAATAAAAATGCAAAATTTTATCAGGTTGATATTAATTCTCCAGAAATAAAAAATATTTTTAAAGAAGAAAATCCTGATTATATTTGTCATCAAGCAGCACAAATTAGTGTGTCTTATTCTGTCAGAAAACCATCAATTGATTCTCAGCGGAACATAATGGGCTTATTAAATTTATTAGAATGTGCATCTGAAAATAAAGTAAAAGGAGTTGTATTTGCTTCTAGCGGGGGCACGGTATACGGAGAACCAGAAAAATTTCCTATAAACGAAAAAGTTATTTTTAACCCCACTTCTCCTTACGGAATTTCCAAGATGGCTTCAGAGTATTATCTAAGATTTTTTAATAATTATTATAATTTAAATTATATTTCTCTGCGCTATGCAAATGTCTATGGACCCAGACAGGATCCATATGGTGAAGCTGGTGTTATTGCTATTTTTATCCGTAAAATGATAAATGGAGAAGCACCAACAATTAATGGAGATGGTGAATATGTTAGAGATTATGTTTATGTTGAAGATGTAGCAAATGCATGTTTACTCAGTATAAAAAATATGCTAAAATTAGCAGAGTCATATAATATATATAATAAAAATAGTTTGAAAAATGTCTTTGTTGCTTATAATATTGGCACAGGCGAGGGTGTTTCTGTGAATCAGTTGTTTTCATTTCTAAGGAAAATAGTTGGTTTTTCTATGCAGGCTAATTATGGGCCACCTCGTCCGGGTGATGTTAGAAGGAATATTCTTGAATGCAGCATGGCAAAAAAGTATTTAGGTTGGGAAGCAAAATATAATATCCAAAAGGGTTTACAAAAAACAGTAGAATGGTTTAAACTTGCGAATAATGAAAGATAAAAGTATGAAGGTTTATAGTTTAAGCCAAGAGGAATAAAATCAGAGATAACTGTAAATAACTAATATACATAGAAAATTAATTGTATTAAATAATTAAAACCGAGCACTGATAACTATTAGATTGTTTTATGAAGTAATTGTGGAGGCACCTTTGGCTGATTGGGTGAGTACAATAGTTAAAATAACGGGAATATTTATTGCCGGATTATTAATGATATTGTTAGGGAAATATAACCATGAAAAAAGGCTTGCTCCCTATTTAAAACTATCTTTACAGGCAATTATTGCCTTTTTAGTTGTGCTTGTTGGAGTCAGGATTGAATTTTTAAGAGATTCTTCAGGTGGTTATTGGTACCTGGCCAGCTTTTCAATTCCCATTACAATTATCTGGTTATTAATTATTACTAACTCAGTTGGTCAAACTGATGAATTAGGAGACATTACTCCCACAATAGTGCTTATAGCTTCTATAACTTTTTTAATCGTATCAATATCTCAACGACAAGGGCTTATAGTAGCTGAAATATTGTCTATTTTTTTAGCAACTGTCTCATTAGCTATCATATATTTGAGAAAGAATAATATTAAGTTTAAAAATGCCCCCAAAAACCATACAATTTACTACATGTTTTTTGGTTTTATGTTAGCCATTATTGCAATAGTGGGAGTACTAAAAAGCACGGCAGCTTTAACATTGTTGACGCCTTTTTTAATTTTAGGATTTCCAATTATTGATACTTCTTATTCCTTTATTACCGGATATTTAAGGGATGATTATCTGGGAACGATAAATGAAAGCAGACTAAGACAGCAATTGATAAGCCAGGGATTTTCCCTTAAAGGGGCAAATATGATTATTGTTTTAACCTGCATTTATTTAAGTATTATAGCAGTTGTAATATCAATTAAGGAGGATATCTATCTTTTTACTGTAATGATTTTTTTGGGATACCTATCTTTTTACTGGATAAAACAACAAATTGTTCAAGGTAAAAATATTATTCATATTGACAATAAAAAGCAGAAGGTAAGATTATTCGGTGTTCCAATTGACAGGATTAGCTGTCAGCAGGCTATAGAAAGGTTGGATGAGTTTGTTTCAAAGAATAAGCCCAGTTTTGTGGTAACTCCGGATACACTGGCAATTTTACGAGCACGTCGGGATAAAGAATATTTAGGCATTACAAAAAAGGCAGATTTAGTTACCCCCGATGGTGCAGGTATACTCTGGGCATCTGCAACTTTGGATACGCCATTGATTGAACGAATTACCGGAATTGATTTGATAAATAAAATATGCATTTCAGCAGTGGAAAAAGGCTACAAACTTTATCTTTTGGGCTCAGAGAGTACGGTAATAGATAGAGCAGTAATAAATTTAAAAGACAGATTTCCAAGAATTAATATAGTTGGATATTATCATGGTTATTTTGATAAGATTAATCTGAATAACGACAAAAATAATAAAAGCGAAAAGGATATTATTAAAGAGATACAAGATAAAAAACCAGATTTCCTATTGGTAGGATTAGGTGTGCCCAAACAAGAGCTATGGATAGCAAAACATAAAGATGAATTGGGAGTTCCTGTATGTATTGGCATTGGAGGAAGCTTTGATGTTCTATCAGGGAAAATACCCAGGGCTCCCTTGTGGATGCAAAACCATGGTATGGAATGGATTTTTAGATTAATCAAAGAGCCAAAAAGATTAAAACGTGTTGTAGCTTTACCTTATTTTATGTGGCTTATTTTTTTAGGAAAGATTGAATTATTTTTCCGAAATGATGGGTAGCAGGCAATAGCCTCAGGGACAATGCCCTAGTTTTAATCATATTAAAGTTTTAAATACTTAAATATGTATCAAGCCTAAAATTATCTTTAGAAATTTTAATCCAACATTAATTCGCATATTACCTGTACAACCTTTTGTTTTTTCAATGGTAATATTTTGATAATCGAAAATATAAATTTAATTTTTAATAATATTTGCAATAAATTAGATTGATAATGGAATTAAATAGTTAGTTTATCTCTATAATTATTAAAAAATGGTAATCAAAAACAAAAATTGCTGCAATGCTGTAATGATGCAATATTAGAAAAGAATTACTAACATGATAATGAAAAACCCAATATTGTAATATCTCATCTGGCAATTTTGCAGCTTAAAAAAATTAAAGGATAAAGAATGAAGTTATGGGGAAAAGCGGGGATTGTTATTCTAACACTGGTAATAGAGCTTGGTTTGGCTAATATATTAGGTTTAAACACAGTAAAGCCTGATTTGTTATTGATTGTTGTAATTTGTATGGCATTTATTTCAGGTACAGAAGAAGGTACCATAACCGGATTTGCCGGGGGGCTAATAAAAGACGTTTTTTCTGTACATTATTTAGGCATTAATGCTCTGGTTAAGACTTTGATTGGTTACATTGCCGGTGTAATAAAAGATAGAATTTTTTCCCAGCATATTATGTGGATCGTCACTATAGCAACTTTTACCTTTACGTTTATTAATAATTTAATTATTTATTACTTATTGAATGCCCTTCATACTGGCTATGATTTTACTATTACCCTAAAGGATTTTATCTTGACCCAGGCAATAATTAATAGTGTCTTATCTCCTTTTATTTTTATTGGAATAAAAAAAGTATTTACCTTTTTAGGTCGTTGGAGTAAATAGCATATGTTTAACCGAAAAAATACCCAGATAACTGGAGATTTTATAAAAAAAAGACTCAATGACTTATTTATAATGATTATTCTTATCTTTGCAATATTATTAGTAAATCTTTGGTATTTACAGATTATAAAAGGCCATGAGTATGAACAAAGGGCAATTAATAATTGTATCCGCTCTCTGGAAGAAGAAGCACCCAGGGGTGAAGTGTTTGACAAAGATGAAAATTTGTTAATAACAAATCGTCCTGCAGTTAATTTTACAGTTATTCCAGCTGAAATTGAAGATTACCATTCATTATCATACCAGATAAGTTCGATTATACCATTGGAAGAATCATACCTAATAAATAAGTTTGAACAGTTAAGTCAGAGGCCTTTTCAGGCCCAGACTATAGTCAGAGGCCTTGAGAAAGAACAGATTATAGCTTTTGAAGAACAGAAATATAAATATAAAGGTACTCTTTTAACAATTCAACCGGAAAGAAAATATCTCTATCAGGATTTTGCTGCCCATGTACTGGGTTATGTTAACGAGATAAGCGAGGAAGAACTCCAATCTTCTAATTATCAGTATCTTTCAGGCGGTGATATTGTAGGGAAAAGTGGTATTGAAAAACATTACGATGCTTACCTGCGAGGCAAAAAGGGAAGTAAGGAAGTTGAAGTGGATGCCCTGGGAAGAGAGATTTTAACACTAAAATCTGTAGAACCTGTTGCCGGAAATGATATATATTTGACGCTCGATAGTGAATTGCAGTTATATATTCAAGAATTAATGACCGGATTAAGAGGGGCAGTCATGGTAAGTGAGGCAAGGACTGGAAAGATTCTGGCCATGATTAGTCAGCCGGGTTATGATCCTAACTTATTTAACCAACAAATATCAATAGAGAAATGGGAAGAAATATCACAGAGTGAAGAGAACATACTTTGTAACCGTAGCATTCAGGGTGTTTATCCTCCAGGCTCGGTATTTAAATTAATTACCGCTATTGCTGCCCTGGAAGAAGGTGTAGTGGGATTAAATGATAGAGTATATTGCCCGGGTTATTTTGAATTAGGTAATTTGACTTTTAAGTGTTGGAGAGAAACCGGGCATGGGACCCAGACTTTTCGAGATGCGATTAGCAATTCCTGTAATGTATTCTTTTATACTATTGGGCAGAGACTGGGAATTGACAGGCTTAATCATTATGCTACTATGTTTGGTCTGGGTGAAAAAACAGCTATTGATTTACCGGGAGAATTATCCGGATTAGTTCCTTCCCAGGAATGGAAGAGAAGGGCTTTTAACCAGGTATGGTTTCCAGGGGATACTATAAATCTATCCATAGGCCAGGGGTACTTATTAACAACTCCCTTTCAAATCCATAACATGCTTTGTATAATAACCAATGATGGCAATGTCTACAGGCAATTCCATGTTGATAGAATTGTTTCTCAATCAGGCCAGGTAATAAGAAAGTACGAACCTGAAATTATTAGAAAAGTTGATGTATCAGCTGACACATTTAGAGTAGTTAAAGAAGGAATGAAAAAGGTTGTTGAAGAAGGGACTGGATTTAATGCCAGGGTAGAAGGAGTTTCATTGGCTGGTAAGACAGGTACTGCTCAGAATCCTCAGGGAGAAAATCATGGATGGTTTGTAGGTTTTGCCCCATATCAAAATCCAGAAATATGTGTAACCGTTTTTGTTGAACATGGTGGGGATGGGAGTCAATCGGCAGCCCCAATTGCCAGTGATATTATTGAACACTATTTTCGGCAAACCAGTGGACAGGCGGTCCAGCTGAAAGAATTGCAATAAATTTGGAAGGATTATAGTAGATGAGCACAAAAAAAACAACCTCATACGTAGGATTGGGACAGACTCCTGTGAATCGAATATTTAGCCTGTTAAAGCATATTGATTATTCAATTTTTTTTATAGTACTGTGTTTATGTTTCATTGGACTTTTAATAATATACAGCACCACCCATATGCAAGCAACAGAAGCGGGCTCTTTGTTTTATGTAAGGCGCCAGTTAATATATGTACTGGCTGGAATAGTATTATGTTTTTTAGTATCATCTATTGATTACCATGAAATAGAAAAAATTGCTACACCTCTATATTTTATTGCAGTTATATCATTGTTATATGTAATTTTCTTCGGCAAAACAACTGCGGGAGCACGACGATGGATAGTAATTGCCGGATTTGATTTTCAACCATCGGAATTTGCAAAAATTGCCTTAATTTGTTTTTTAGCAAATTATTTTTACAAGCAAAGAGAAAAAATACCTTATTTTATATATTTTTCATTACCTTTTTTATTTACTATCATTCCTATGCTGTTAATTTTCCGTCAACCTGATCTGGGCAGTTCTATGGTATTTTTGGCAATCTTGTTATGCATGATATTTGTTGCCGGAATAAAATGGAAACATATAATAGTGATGTTTTTAATAGGAGTAGCCTCATTTCCGATTTTGTGGTCTTTTCTGAAAGATTATCAAAAGAACAGACTAATCCTTTTTATTAATCCTAATCTGGATCCATTAGGTGCCGGATATAATGTGATACAATCAAAAGTAGCTATTGGTTCCGGAGGCTTGTTTGGTCAGGGACTGTTCAGCGGGATACAGAGCCAGTTAAAATTTTTACCAGCACAGCATACTGATTTTGTTTTTTCAGTGATAGGAGAAGAAATGGGATTTTTTGGCGCATTATTATTGCTGACATTATTTATTTTTGTATTGTGGAAAGGAATAAAAATTGCCCAGGATGCTCCGGATTTGCTGGGAACTTTTTTGGCTACCGGGGTAGTTGCTTTTTTGTTTTTCCATATCTTTATCAACATTGGTATGGCAATGGGGTTAATACCCGCTACTGGTTTACCTTTGTCATTTATAAGTTATGGTGGAACTTTTATGATAAGTAATTTTATAGCAATTGGGATATTATTCAGTGTTCATATTAGAAGTATCTTTTCTTAAAATAACTGTAATATAAAAAAGGGTTTTAGAGTTGTAGATTTAGAGAGGTTTATGTGATTAAAAAAACAAGCAAAGAAATAAAGGCAGTACTATTTGAAGAAATATTAAAAAATGTGGAAAAACCGGGAAGATATATTGGGAAGGAATATAATGAGATAATAAAAAGTGGTAATGATAAAATGGTAAAAATTGCCCTTGCTTTTCCTGATTTGTATGAAATAGGAATGAGTTATCTTGGTTTTAAGATACTTTATGACATTATAAATAGTAGAGATGATGCATTAGCAGAGAGGGTTTTTTCACCGTACAGGGATATGGAAGATTTAATGTTTAAAAAAAAGATTCCATTATTTTCCCTGGAAAATTATAGACCATTTTCTGATTTTGATATAATAGGTTTTAGCTTACAGCACGAATTATGTTTTACAAATGTACTTCATATGCTTAAGCTGGGCGATATTGAATTGCATGCTGCTCGACGGGATGAAAAAGCTCCTCTAGTTATTGCAGGAGGTCCATCAGCTTTTAATCCCGAGCCACTGGCGGATTTTATTGATATATTTGTACTAGGTGATGGAGAAGAAATAATTCAAGAAATAATTGATATTTATAAATCCTGGTCTATAGATGGGAAGAGTAGAGAAAAAGAAATTCTTTTGAAAAGGTTGGATAAATTAACCGGCATTTATGTACCTGCTTTTTATGAAGTAATATATTTTAAAGATGGAACTATAAAATCTTTTCAGCCAAAAGGGAAAGAAATAAAACAAAAAATAAAGAAACGTATTAAGCTTGATTTGGATTGCAATCATTATCCTGTTTCTCCAATTGTGCCGAATATTGATATCGTGCATGACAGAATTACCCTGGAAATATTTCGGGGATGCACTCGAGGATGTCGATTTTGCCAGGCAGGTATGATTTATAGACCGGTCAGAGAACGTACTGAGCAAAAATTAATGGAAATTGCGGAAAAAAGTCTGGCTAATACCGGTTATGAAGAAATATCATTGTCATCTTTAAGTTCAAGCGATTATAGTAAAATCGATAGCCTGATTGAAAAATTAGTAAACAAACATTGTGAACAGGGAGTTGGTGTTTCACTTCCGTCTTTGAGGATTGACGGTTTTTCGGTTCAACTAGCCAGGCAATCCCAACGAGTTCGGAAAACCGGCCTTACATTTGCACCCGAAGTCGGGACAAACAGAATGAGCAAGACTGTAAATAAAAATGTAACTGAAAATGATTTGTACCAAACGGTACAATACGCCTTACAGGAAGGGTGGAAAAGAGTCAAGCTTTATTTTATGATAGGATTGCCGACTGAGACATGGGAGGATATTGAAGGTATTATTGGCATGATTAAGAGAGTTGAAAGTATTGGTAAAAGGTTGGCAGGAAAAAAGTTTTCATTGAACATAAGTTTAAATGCTTTTGTGCCAAAAGCTCATACACCTTTTCAATGGGTTGGACAGGAAGAAGAAAAATTGTTGCTGGAAAAATATAATTATGTTGCGAAAAGAATTAGAAGCAAAAATATTTCCTATAGTTATCCTGATACAAAGTTAAGCATATTAGAGGCGGTTTTTGCCAGGGGGGACAGAAAATTATGCCAGGTTTTGGAAGAGGCCTATAAAATGGGTTGTAAGTTTGATTCCTGGAGAGAGTATTTTGATTATAATGTCTGGGAGAAAGCATTTCGTAAGTGTAATCTTGATATTTCTTTTTATACCAACAGGGAAAGAAAAAAAGAAGAAAATCTACCCTGGGATTTGATAGATTGCGGGGTAAGCAAAGAATTTTTGTGGTTAGAATGGCAAAGAGCTCTGCAGGGGATTTCTATAGATGATTGCCGACTTTCCAGGTGTAATAACTGTGGTTTGCAGGATATTTGCAATAAATTATCTGAAGTGAAAGATAATAAATCATAAGAAAATATATATAATGAATATAAAATGTGAGTAATTAGATGTCGTATATATATCGAATAAAATATAGCAAAGTTGGACCTTTGAAATATGTTTCTCACCTGGATTTGAATACATTATTTTGCCGAACATTGCGGAGAGCTCAAATCCCTTTAGAATTGACACAGGGATTTAATCCCAGGTTCAAAATCTCTTTTGGGCCGGCCTTACCTCTTGGTATTGCCGGTCGGAATGAAGTTTTGGATATTAGCTTAATCCAAGAGATGGACAACGACTTAATAAAAGAAAAGATAAATAAATTTGCCCCTGAAGGACTTGAGGTACAAGATATTATAGCTATTTCTAAGGAAGAGAATAATTTAAGTAAAGCCATAAATCATGCTATTTATATTATTGAGTTAAATGTTAGTGGGTATAGATCTTATTTAACCAGAGAAAATTTGAGAAACTGTTTTAAAAATAGCATTGAAAAATATTTAGAGCAAGAAAACATTGTAATCCAAAAAAATACTAAAAAGGGCTTAAGAGAGGTCAATTTGAGGCCCTACATTGAAAATATGGATATTGTATCATTTCAGGATGACACAGTCCTTATTGAATTGACAGTGGATATACAATATAAGGGTAGCATTAATCCGGTTTTGATAATCAATGAATTTATTAAAAAGCCGGAGAACAAAGATATTTATATTAATAATATTGCAAGAAAAGAGTTTTTATAGTAATAAGTAATGGTAGAACAAAAACTTTACGAATTCTTATTTCTATTTTATATTTAGTTTAGAAAATAAAGAGAAAGGTGATACCTGAAAAATGGATTACAAAGGAAAACAGGTTATTATTGATAGTGGCTTAAGTGAAGAACGAGTTGCTATCTTAGAAAATAAAAAATTGGTAGAAATACATATTGAGAGATTGGAAGACCGTAAAATAATAGGCAATATTTACAAAGGAAAAGTCATGAATGTTTTGCCGGGAATAGAGGCAGCCTTTATTGATATTGGTATTGATAGAAATGCTTTTCTACATTTAAACGATTTGGAACAATCTCTCGGAAATCAGAAGGATAAAAAAACCGAAGTTAAAGATATGATTAAAGTAGGCCAGGAAATTGATGTACAGGTTGTGAAAGAAGCTATACTACCAAAGGGTGCAAGGGTGACAACAAACATAAGTCTGCCTGGACGATACCTTGTACTAATGCCCAATAATAATGGGATTGCTGTTTCCAGGAGAATTGAACAGGAAGACGAAAAAGAAAGATTAAAAAAGATAATGCAAAGCATTAAGAAAAAAGAATATGGCTTTATTGTCCGAACAGCGGGAGTAGGGAAAGATGAAAGTGATTTTATTTCTGATATGGATTTATTGGTAAGATTATGGAATAAAATTCAAAAAAGAAGTCGAAAAACCAAAGCACCCATGCTTTTACATGAAGACTTGAATTTAACTTACAGGGTTATAAGGGATTTGTTTACAGAAGACATAGATGAGTTTGTAGTTAATTCAGAAAAAGAATATGAAAAAATAATTGGTTTTCTAGATACACTGCTACTCCTTGATTTGAAGCCACGTGTCTCCTTTTATGAGGGGGATAAGCCAATCTTTGAAGAATTTAATATAGAAAAAGAAATAAATAAGGCTTTAGAGAAAAAAGTCTGGCTAAAGTGTGGTGGTTATCTGGTCTTTGACGAGGTTGAAGCTTTAACTGTTATTGATGTAAATACCGGTAAATATGTCGGTGGCAAAAAGATGAAAAATACAATTTTGAAAACTAATTTACAGGCTGCCGAGGAAATCGCCAGGCAATTACGGTTGAGAGATATTGGCGGTATTATTGTTATTGATTTTATTGATATGGATAACAAGGAAGACCAGGAGAAAGTGATAAAGAAATTAGAAGAAGCCCTTAAAAAGGATAAAACCAAGTCTAATATTGTACAGACAACTGAATTGGGGCTGGTGGAAATGACCCGAAAGCGTTCTAAGAGAGATCTGGATTCACTGTTAAAAACATCATGCCCTTATTGTTCAGGCAATGGCAGAATAATGTCTGCGGAAACAGTTAGTAATCAGGTAATTCATAAGTTAGAAGATTTAAGTAAACATTCCAAGGCAGATGCTATTTTATTGGGGGTTCATGCAAAGGTAGAAGAAGAGCTATCTGCCAGTAAAATTATGCTTATTAAACAATTGGAAAGAGAGTACCACAAGGCTATTTATATTAAGGTATTAAATGACCTGCATCTGGAAAAAATAAAAGTCATTGCAGTTGGAAGAAAAAAGGAAATAAAAAAGATTGCAAAAATGCTATGATCAATAATAGAGTCAAGAAATACCTTAAATTGTTAAAGGTTTGCATAACCATAAAAATGATTTGACAGGAATTGTTATATATGATAAATTTTATAAGCCAAGTAACGCACCGCATAGGTTAAAAAGCTAACAGCTACCTATTTGGGCGATTTTTTTTGAAATTAGGAGGAAATTTCTAAATGCATGCAGTTATAACAACTGGAGGGAAACAGTACTTAGTTGAGGAAGGAAATATTATTAAGGTAGAAAAACTCGAAGCAAAAGAAGGCGATAAGGTCAAATTTGATGAAGTATTATTGCTGGAAAAAGATGGTGAATATCAAATTGGACAACCTTTGGTAAAAAATACTTTTGTAGAAGCAAAAGTTTTAAAACAGGGACGGGATAAAAAAATTGTAGTTTTTAAATATAAACCAAAGAAAAAATATCAAAAGAAAATTGGTCACAGGCAGTCTTTTACGCAAATAAAGATTGAAAAGATTGCTGAAGGTAAATAAGGGATAAATAATTTCAAGCTATAGCTTTTTAAAGAGAGGTGAGATAGTATGGCTCATAAAAAAGGACAGGGTTCGGCAAAGAATGGAAGGGATAGCATATCGAAGCGGCTCGGAGTCAAAAAATTTGGTGGTCAATTAGTGAGAAGCGGCAATATACTCATCAGACAAAGAGGGACCCGGATATTGCCAGGTAAAAATGTTGGACGCGGAAATGATGATACATTATTTGCTTTAATTGACGGTTATGTTGAATTTAAAAACAGAGGCAGCAACAGGAAGCAGGTTTCTGTTAATACAATGGAAAAATAACATTTTTTGAGAAATAATTATACCCTGGGTTTTCGAAAAAACTCAGGGTTTTTTACTATTTAGAGAAAAATATCTTTGACTAATAAATAGAAGGATTATAATGTTTTCTGATAAAGTTATTATAAATGTAAAAGCAGGCAATGGTGGCAATGGAGCTGTGAGTTTTCGAAGAGAGCGTTTTGTTGATAAAGGCGGACCTGATGGTGGTGATGGAGGAAAAGGCGGTAATGTATTTATTCAGGCTGATTCCCATACCAAAACTTTAATTCAGCTTTATCGTAAGCCACATTGTAATGCAGAAGATGGAGAAAGCGGAAGAGGGCAGAAAAAAAACGGCAAGGATGGCCAGGATTTGTTTCTTAAAGTGCCATTGGGTACGATAGTAGAGGATATAGAAAAAAATAAAGAGCTTGCTGATCTTTCCAGTGCTGGAAATAGGATATGTGTTGCCCGGGGTGGAATTGGAGGAAAAGGAAATTACCGTTTTAGAGGTTCACAAAGACAAATTCCAAATTTTGCCCAAAAAGGTGAGCCTGGAGAGGAAATAAAGATTAAGCTGAATCTAAAGCTTATTGCTGATGCTGGTCTTGTTGGATTTCCGAATGCTGGCAAATCTACTCTTCTTGCACGAATTTCTGCTGCAAAACCAAAAATCGCCGATTATCCCTTTACCACTATTGAACCTAATTTAGGAGTAGTACGGGTTGATGAAGAAAATTCCTTTGTGATAGCTGATATTCCAGGTTTAATAAAAGGTGCTCATGCAGGCGTAGGAATGGGAACACGTTTTTTAAAACATATTGAGAGAACCAAAGTACTGGTACATCTTATTGATGGTTCTCAGGTAAACGCAGAAAACCTTTTTCAAAACTATCAAACTATTGAAAATGAATTGAAACAATATGCACAATTTTTAGAAAAAAAGAAAAAAATAGTGACAATAAATAAGTGTGATTTGCCAGAAGTAGCTGAAAAAAGGACATGGATAAAAAAAGAATTTTTAAAAAAAGGAATTGAGGTAAGCTTTATTTCAGCCGTTAATGGGCAGGGAATACAGGATTTTATTTATAAGTTGCATCATCTCATTGATATTGAGAATATAAAAGATGCTGAAAGTGAATTATTACCGAAAAAACAAATAGAGGAAAAGAGAGTGAAACAGTATGAGTATGAGCCCAAATTTTCCATAAAAAAAGAGAATGAAATATTTATTGTAGAAAGTGAGAAAATCGAAAAGATGATTAATCGGTATGATTTAGATAATTACCAGGCGTTGCAATATGTGCAAAAGATTTTAAAAAGTATGGGAATAGAAAAAGCACTAAAAAAAAGAGGAATTAATGAAGGCGACCGCGTAAAAATTGGTAATATGTATTTTTACTTTTATTCATAGATACTGTATAATGTTATGTAAAATAAATCCATATCACTGTTATAATAGTTATAATAAAAAATCAATAAAAATCTTTTAATAAGGTGAAAAAAAATGATTTGTTGGTCTGAATTATTCAAAAAAAATAAGAATAGGCAAATCAAAACTCATTTATTGTTCTGTTCAATTGTTGCCCTGTTAATGGTTTTATTATTAGGAGTAAACAGTCTTGCTGCAGAAGTGTCCCATGTAGCAGTTTATTATTTTTATAACCAGACGGGTAATGCCGACTTGCAATGGCTGGAAGAAGAATTGGCTGTCTCAATAGGGCAAGCTCTGTCTAAAATTGAGCACATAAATTATATGCCTCTATCTGAGGTAAATAGGCTAGTTGATTACCAGCAATACCAAAATATGGTCAGCAAGAAAGACTCAATGATGTTTGGTGAACTTGCAAATATGCTACAGGTTGATTTGCTCTTTTCCGGAAATTATTTCCAGGGGGAAAAAGACTATATCGATTTGGATTTACTAATGTATTTGCCTTCTGAGGGTCATTTAGTTGAATTTCGCAGGATGTCTGACTCATTAGAGAATCTAGCTGATTTAAAAGAAAGAGTAATTAAGATTATTTTGCAGGAAGCAGGTATAGACCCCAACAGTGTTTCCTTAGAAAATATTCTAGATGTTATGGATATCTATGAAGATGACAAGATAACCGAAGCAGAGGTATTTATTATTGAAGAAATTCCCCAGGAAATTAAGCCAGATTCCCAGGATACTTCATTAGCCCAGGAATATTTCGAGAAAGCAACAGAACTGAAGAATAAAGCTATACTTGAATATGGAGGGGTAGATTACCCCAGTAAACCTTTATGGAATGAGGCAATCCAAAATGCCACGAAAGCAGTGGAAACAGATCCTGATTTTGCTGAAGGTTATTTTCTATTAAGCGAGATTTACAGAAGAACTAAATGGATTGCTCGAGAAATAGAGAGTCTGGAACAATATATTGCTGCAATAAAGAGAACCAATAAACAAATTAGTCCGCAAGATTTTTCGAATTTGCTTACCAGGCTTGCTCATTTAAAATACAATGCCGGGGAGACCGTTACGGCTATAAACTATTTAGAAGAGGCAATCTCTAATAATTCAAATAATATTGAAGCCAGGAACTACTTAATGGAAATTTATTATGCTACCGGACAGGGAGTAAAGGCATTGCAACAGGCGGAAGAGATTAAGCGAATTAAACCAGATAGTATCGAATTAGACTGGTTTGCCAGTAGAGCACAGAGAATATCTCGGTATGGTCGAGAGGCTTTCGATAGTTATGAAAATGGGTACAATTTATATATTGCAAAAAATTATCAGGAAGCCATAAGGTATTTGGAACAAGCTATAAGATTGGCTCCTGGATTCAAGGATGCCCATTATTATCTTGCACTAAGTTATTATCATTATGGGAATTTAGATGGAGCAATCCGTCACTGGGAGGAATCCATTCGATTGGATTCATTTGATAACCATGCCAGGATTTATTTGAATAAAGCTCTGGAAGAACGGGAATATGGCAGGGAAGCTGTCTGGAGTTTTAATCAGGGCTATAAACATTATGTCGCTGGAGAATACGATGATGCTTTAGTTGAATTTAAGGAGTCTACTTATTTAAACCCTAATTTTGAAAAGGCCAGAATGTTTTTAATGCGAACATATTACCATTTAAATCGGATGGATGAATACGTCGAAGAGAGAAAGAAAATTGGCGAAAATATTGAATTTACTGGAGAGCTGGAGAGAGAATATTACCTGTTAGGTTATGATTTTTATTCAATTGAGGATTATAATGTGGCACTGGAAAAATTAAAAGATGCTTTAGAGATAAACCCGGATTATCTAGAGGCAAGATTTTTAATTGCTGAAACTCTTTATCAGCTAAAAAATTATCGTGAGGCAAGCATTCATTATAAGTATATAATAGATAATTATCCTGGTAGTAATTATTATGAAAATGCTTTATTAGGAGGCGGCTGGTGTTCATATTTAGTTGAAGATTACCGGCAATCAGAAGAATACCTTGAGCTGTTAAAAAATAATTTTCCCAAGAGTCCTCTATACCAGGAAGGGTTGTATAAATTAGGCAGAGTTTATTTTAGCCGGGAGAAATACCAGGAAACCATAAATATCTATGAGGAATTATTGCAATTAGAAAATTTAGAATACGAGTATGAAGAAATTAATTATATATTAGGTCAGTCCTTTTTCTGGATAGAAGATTATAACAACGCAAAAAGTTTGCTCCTGGACATTATAGAAAATTATCCTAACTTTCAACAGATAGATGAAGCAAAGTATTACTATAGCTTTGTTTTGTTTAGAGAAGAACAATATACCGAAGCAAAAAATATGTTAGAAGAATTGGTAAAGAAGGAAAGCAGCAAGGTGAATGCAGAGGCATCTTATCTTTTAGGAAGAACATTGCTTGAACTTAGAGAATATGATAGAGTTATTACGATTAACAGTTCTTTGCTAAATAAAGAGATAGATGACCATATGATGGAGAGGGTATTATTTGATCTGGGTCTATCATATTCGCGTAAAGGTGATGATAGAGAAGCAATTATCTTTTTTAATCGTGTTATTAGTGAATTTCCTCAGGGAGAATTAGCTAGATTGAGCCGGACTGAGCTTGCCCAGAGTTATTATCATTTGGGACAATACCAGGATTCATTGGATATACTGGAAGATATTACTACTAAAGAAGCATTGGAAATAAGAATTGATGCAGCAAGAAAAATCGGCGATGATGAACTATTGCGTTCAATCTATCAAGAATTTGAAGAAAGATATCCGGATGATGAACTGCCAGCAGATGATTATTATGCTTTGGCAATTACTCAATTTAACAATGGTGAATTCCGTAAAGCAATTGAAACTTTAAAAATTTTAGAAAGTGATGATTTAAGTGAAAGCCTAAGAAGAGAGAATAACTACTGGCTTGGACTAAGTTATTACCGGCTTCAGGAGTATGGGCAGGCGAAAGAGTATTTTCAAAGGAATGATTATTTGGTGGGAGATGATTCTGCTATAAAGTCTCTATATATGCTGGCAGAATCTTGTTACCAGCTTGAAGAATATTCCAGGGCAATAGAATATTATATTGAATTTTTAGAGAATTATGGCAATAATTCATTAGCAGAAAATGTTTATTACAGTATATCATGGAGTTACTTAAACAATAATAATTACCAGGAGGCATTAGCTTCTTTTAATTCCCTGAAAGAAAAATACCCTGATAGTCAATTTGTCGAGGAGAGTTCCTTTTTGACAGGCAAAATACAATTTTTGCTCTCTGATAACCAAAGTTCCAGGCAGAGCCTGATTAACTTCACTGAAAAATATCCAAACAGTCAGTATCGGGAAGAATCGTTGTATATTATTGCCCAGGTAAGTTTAGAAGCAGAGCAGTGGATTGATAGTATCCTGTATTTTGAAAGATTGATTAATGAATATCCCAATAGCCGCTATTTGCCTGGTTCTTTATATGGCCTGTGTCTAAGTTATTACCAAAAACAGGAATACAGTAAAGCTTTAGATGTGGGTGAGAGGTATTTAGACGATTTCTCCCAAGGAACATTTGTATGTGATATTCTTTATATTACTGCTATTTGTCAGGAGGAATTAGAGAATATAGACAACGCTATAAAACAGTATGAAAAGATTGTTTTTGATTGTCCAGAAAGTATTTATGTTGAAAGTGCAAAAAAACAAATTGAATTTTTAAGCAGATAATAAAATTTAGGGATTGTAAATAATGATTAAAAAGATTAATATTATGAATTGTTTAGATTTATATGAAATAGAGGAGGCAACTTATTGATGTTTGAACTATTTAACAAGGGCGGGTTCTTAATGTATCCGATTTTTTTCTGTTCTTTGCTAGCGATTGCCATTTTTTTCGAAAGGATGTTTTTTCTCAAAAGCATAAAAACATCAACACGTAAATTTGGAAATCGTATTAGCGATTTAATTAGAAAAGGGAACATAAATTTCGCCATTAGTGCCTGTAGAAAAAATATTTCGCCCATATCCCAAATCATTTTAGCAGCATTATTAAAATATGGAAATTCGAGAGATGAAATAAAAGAGGTAATTGAGGATACTGCTAGACAAGAAGTTGCTGTTTTAGAAAGGAATTTGCCTATTCTGGCAACTATCGCTAACATTGCTCCGTTATTAGGTCTATTAGGTACAGTTTTTGGTATGATAAAAGCTTTTCAGGTAGTTTCGGTTGTTGGGGTAGGTAATCCTGAAGCCCTGGCGGGGGGGATATCGGAAGCCTTATTAACTACTGCTTTTGGGCTCTCGGTGGCTATACCAACTATTGTTGCTTATAATTACCTGGCACATCGCGTGGACAGGCAAATTAAAGAAATGGAATCAACTTCTATAGAAGTGCTGGAATTGTTGACAATTAAGCAAGATATAAAAGAAGAGAAAGAGGAAGGCGTGAAGTTAAATGAAGTTCTCTCACACCATTAAAAAAAGAATTGGTTTTGATATAACTCCCCTTATCGATGTGGTCTTCTTATTATTGATTTTTTTCATGCTGACCACTACTTTTATAAATGTAGAAAGTGGGGTAAAAGTTGATTTACCCACCGGTGATTTCGCAGCAGTTGAAGAAAGGCAAAATATAGTAGTATCTATTACAGAAAACAATGTTCTGTACATGAACAATAATCTGGTAGATCCTAACAATCTTACTAGAGAAATAAGAGAGGCACTTGAAAACAATATTGGTAGTATGGTTGTACTGGAAGCAGATCAAAATATCAGTCATGGAAAGGTAGTAAGGGTGATGGATTTGATTAAAAAAGGTGGAGCTGAGCGAATTGCCATTGCTACCAAACCAATCGAAGGAAATTAATAAGCATAACAAAAGGAAAAATAGTTTAGTAAAAATAACTAAAAATTAGGATGATTAATTAATTGAAAAATACTATTGGATATAGAGCAAAAAGAAGAAAAATCCGTTCCAAGAGTTTTTTGGGACGTTCTTTTTTAATATCGATAATACTTAATATGTTGTTTATATTTGCTTTCAGCAATATAATTACCTTTGATATATTTAATCTCCCTCCTGAAGAAGAGCTTCTTGAGGTAACAATGATAGAACTTCCATCTAGTCAAACTCCCGTATCAACAAGACCTGAAATTGTTAGGGAAGAGCCGCTAGCTGAGATGGATGTAACACCAAAAGTAGAACCAATGTTGCCAGAGCCTGCCAGAATACAGGAGGTAGAAACACAACCACGTATTGAAGAGCAAGAGATTGCATCAGAAAGTGCTCCTAAGGTTGAGGTAAAAGTACCTGAAATTGAAATACCACCTTCTGAAGAAATTGCTCCCGTAAGAGAAGAAATTACAGTAAGACAGGATGTTCAAATAGCCGCGAGATCGATTGAACCAACTCTTACCAGCAGAAGAGAAGTTGAGGGAGAAATATTAGAGCAAGGCCAATATGAGATGCAGGCGAGATTAGGAGAAGAGGGCAGAGAGCGAATTGAATCAACATATGGTACAGTGGTTACTCCTGGAAAAATTACCAGTTTGCCGGCTTCGGCAGATAAGGAATCTCCTTTTGGTAATCGTCCGCTGGCAATAATGATAGATAATGCAAGCTTTGCTCGTCCTCAGAGCGGGCTCGATAAAGCAAATATAGTTTATGAAGTCTTAGCAGAAGGTGGAATTACAAGATTCCTGGCGATTTATGCAACTCAGGAAGCTGATAAAGTCGGACCGGTTCGGAGTGCCCGACCTTATTATATAACAAAAACTTTGGAACATGATTCTATTTATGTTCATGCTGGAGAAAGCCCTGATGCCGCAAGGTTTATTAGAGAAGAAAGAATAGATGATATTAATGAGATGATTCATTTTCAGCCATTTTGGAGAACTACAGACCGTAGTGCACCCCATAATTTATATACTTCTACATTTCAATTAAGGGACGAAGCTAAAAGATTAGGTTATATTGAAATGGTTAACAAAGGAAGCTATCAATTTGAAATCGATAGAGAAGAGTTGCTATCTGGTAAAGAGGTTTCCAAGATAGATATTAGATACCACAGTAATTATACAGTTACATATCAGTATGTAGCCGATATACAGGCATATGCTAGATATATTAATGGCCAACCACACCTGGATGCTGAAACTGGTAAACAGCTAACTGCAAAGAACATAATAATACAGCACAGTGAAAAAAAAGTTATGGATGAAGAGGGAAGGCTGGCTATTGACTTTATTGGAGAAGACAAAGGAATAATAATATTCAACGGCAGTTCTGAAGAAATTACCTGGGTAAAAGAAAGTTTAGCCTCAAGAACATTGTTTTATAACAAAGATGGAAACCGACTAGCCATCCAACCAGGGAATGTATGGATTCAAGTCATTCATCCGGATACACAGATTAACTATTAAAATTATAACAGATATCGGGCATGTAGTTTTGAGCCAAAACAAAGTAAGAAGTAAAAAAGTTTTTTGGTTTTAAGGTTTTATTACAAATATAAAAAAAATGTAAGTTGCAAGTAAAATAAAATAAATAGTAATAAGCAAAAATACTGCTAAATCTTTAGAATAGAATAGTATGATATTAGTTTTTATTTAACCATAAAAAACCACCTTCTAAGAAGGTGTTAGTGATTAAATAAAATGGTTTTACCATAAAAAGATTAAAATAAGATAGATGATAATATTTTGCCTGAAGTACAAAGTTGGAAATACTATTACTTAAGTAAAAATTATGGCTAAAGGTATCAATAAAAAATCGAAAGAAAAAGAGCAAAAAAGTCAAACCCCTTTCAGGGGTTCTTAAAGCCGCCCGCTATTGGGGTGTGATATTTACTAATGTTTAATATTAAATATGGTTAGAGTTGCTAATTGTTTTACTATCGCAAGAGTTGTTAAATACAATTTTGGCAATCCAATATACTGTTGAGTGTATTATTTAGTTTGTTGCTGAAAAGGATAAACTTATTAATTAACTAAGTAGGGATTGTATATGGACCATCAGCAGAAATTAATTGAAAAATTTTTGGATTATTTAACTCTTGAAAGAGGGTTAGCTTATAATACAATTGTCTCTTACCGCTATGATTTATTAAAATATTATAATTTTATTGTTTTAAAAAAACATACCAAATTTCAAACTGTAAATCGCAATATTATTAATGAATACTATAATTATTTACGTAATATCGACCTTGGGATTAATTCTATATTCAGGAATTTAGTAGCCCTAAAGATGTTTTACCGGTTTTTATTAACTGAAGGATTTATTAAAAATGATTTAACCAATTTAATAGAATTTCCTAAAATACAGAAGAAATTACCCCAGGCACTTAATATAGAAGAATTAGATGCAATATTAGATGAGAAAAATTTTAGAGGCCTTTTGGGGAAAAGGGACCAGGCTATCATGGAGTTATTATACGCAACGGGAATGAGAGTAACAGAATTAATTAGTTTAAATAGGAATGATATTAAATTGGAGCACAGTCTTTTAAAATGTACGGGTAAGGGGAATAAAGAAAGGTGGGTTCCTTTTACAGACAGGGTACATGATATTTTGCTTGATTATATAAAGTATATTAGGCCTAAGCTTGAAAAGAAAGAGAATACCAATTTATTATTTTTAAATAATCATGGTAATCCCATTTCTCGGCAAGGTGTTTTTTATTTAATTAAAAATTATGCAAAAATAGCAGGAATTAAAAAGAAAGTAACCCCACATACTTTTAGGCATACGCTGGCAACACATTTAATTGAAAATGGTGCAGATTTGAGATCAATTCAAGAATTATTGGGGCACTCTGACATTTCTACCACCCAGGTATATACTCATGTTAGCAGAAAATGGATTAAAGAAGAATATTTTAAAGCATTTCCGAGAGTATGAAAAAAAGTCCTGGTATAACGTATTCTGTATACCGTATAACGTGAAGAAAAAGAAAATAGAAAGATTAAGGGGCAAGATGAAAACGGAAAACTAAAACTTTTAAGTTGGAGGAAAATAATGGAAAACATAATTGAAAG
Organism: uncultured Atribacterota bacterium; assembly: GCA_964636625.1. Lineage (GTDB taxonomy): Bacteria > Atribacterota > Phoenicimicrobiia > Phoenicimicrobiales > Stramentimicrobiaceae > CAZWUL01. The sequence continues at coordinate 29,574 of CAZWUL010000002.1, forward strand.
TATTGATGAAAGCATTAAATCAATTCAGAAATTTAGTGATATAAAGCCTAAAATTGCGATTATACTGGGAACCGGACTCGGGAAATTAGCTGATGATATTGAAGAAAAGGAAATAATACCTTATAAAAATATTGCTAACTTTCCAATTTCTACAGTGCATGGACACAGTGGAAACCTTGTTTTAGGGAAACTTGAGGAGAAGCAAATTGTTGCTATGCAAGGTAGATTTCATTTTTATGAAGGATATAATATGAAGGAAATTACTTTTCCTGTAAGAGTTATAAAAGAATTAGGTGCTAACATTATTATAATTTCAAATGCTGCTGGTGGTATGAACCGATATTTTAAAAGAGGAGATTTGATGCTTATAACTGATCATATCAATCTTATGGGTGATAATCCTTTAATCGGCCCCAATAATGATAAATTAGGTCCGCGTTTCCCGGATATGTCACAAGCATATGATTTAGAATTAATAAAATTGACTGAAAGAGTTTCCCTGGAAGAAGGAATTCCAATACATAAAGGAGTTTATGCTGGACTACCCGGACCAATGTTAGAGACTCCTGCAGAGTATCGTTTTTTAATAAAAATTGGGGCTGATGCTGTGGGAATGTCAACTATTCCTGAAGTTATTGCTGCTAATCATATGGGAATGCGAGTACTGGGAATATCCTGTATTACTGATTTGGCAATTGATGGAGTAGTTAAAAAGGTCCAGTTTCAGGAAATTCTACAGGCTGCTACCAAGTCTGAACCATTAATGACTCGAGTTGTTAGAAAGGTAATAAACAATATTGTTAATTAATCTAATAAAAGTATCATTATTATCAACATTACCAGTATTAGAATTAAGAGGTGCTCTTCCTATTGCCATAAATTATTACAAGTTACCGATTATACCAAGTTACTTATTTGCAGTTTTGGGAAATATGCTCCCGGCAGTGTTTTTATTACTCTATCTTAAGCCATTTTCGGATTTTTTACGAAAATGGAAATTATTTGATTTGTTTTTTTGCTGGTTATTTACAAGAACAAGGAGACATGAACCGAGGTATGAGAAATATGGTGCACTATTTTTATTATTTTTTGTATCCATACCTTTGCCAGTTACTGGAGTCTGGACTGGTTCAGTGGCAGCATTTCTTTTTGGGATCCGTTTTCGATATGCCTTTCCCATGATGGCTGGTGGTGTTATCATTGCTGGCATAATTGTTGCCATGGCTAATTTAGGAATTATAAATTTAATTAATGGCCATTAGCTATTAGTAGATTAATGAAATATTGTTATTGTTTATTATCAAAAAAGTGATAGAATGTTAATTTTGTAAGGATAAATTAAGAAAGAAACTATGAGAAAAACTATAGAATGGGAAAATAATAGAGTATTAATGATAGACCAGAGAAAGCTACCTCATACATTTGAAATAATAAGCTGTAAAAATCATCATGAGGTGGCTGAGGCAATAAAGGATATGGCTATTAGAGGAGCTCCAGCCATTGGGGCAGCGGCTGCCTATGGAATGGCCCTGGCAGCTAAGAATATAAGAACAGAGAATATGGAAGATTTTCTGAGAGGATTGGAAGAAGCAAGAAAAGAATTATCTATGACCAGGCCTACTGCAGTAAATTTATTTTGGGCTTTAGATAGAATTAATAAGATTATTGAAGAAAAAGGATTTTCAGTGGAGGAATTACAAAAAAATATTTTGTCTGAAGCAAAAAAAATTGCAAAACAGGATATTGAAGTGAATTTTCTAATTGGAAACAATGGTGTGAAATTATTCGAAGATAATGATATTATTTTAACTCATTGTAATGCAGGTTCTCTGGCAACTGTATTTTATGGAACTGCTTTAGGTGTTATCAGGTCAGTGTATAAAGAGAAAATTAATATAAGGGTTTTTATCGATGAAACCCGGCCAGTTCTACAGGGTGCCAGACTAACTGCATGGGAATTACTTTCTGAAAATATACCAGCTACACTAATTTGTGATTCTGTAGCAGGTTTTTTAATGAGCAAAAAACAGATAAGCAAGGTAGTAGTTGGTGCTGATAGGATTGCAGCCAATGGAGATGTGGCTAATAAGATTGGAACCTATAGTATTTCAGTGTTAGCAAAAGAACATAACATTCCATTTTATGTTGCTGCACCATTTTCAACAATAGATTTTTCTATAAAGGGAGGGACTGATATACCAATTGAGGAAAGACATAAAAATGAAGTAATAAATATAATGGGGCAGGTAATAGCGCCAGACGGTATAGATGTTTATAACCCCGCTTTTGACGTTACTCCACACAGAAACATATCTGCGATAATTACCGAAAAAGGTATAATAGAGCCTCCATTTATACCCAATTTGAGCAGATTAAATAAAAATAATTATGAACAGGAAGTTTGAGGTGAGATAATGCAAAACCCTGATACATTTTTAATTACTGGTGGAAAACCACTAAAAGGGAGCGTGGTAATTGATGGAGCAAAAAATTCTGCTCTATCTATAATGGCTGCATGTCTTTTATCCAGCGATGTAAGCATTTTAGAGAATGTCCCCAGGTTAAAAGATGTATATAGTATGATTGAAGTTATAAAAATCCTTGGTGTAAAAGTTGCATGGGTAGATGATACTACTCTTTCTATTAATCCGGACGATTTTAATAATTATGAAGCACCCTATGAGTTGGTTAAGACGATGAGAGCATCTTTTCTGGTTATGGGTCCTTTATTAGCCAGACTTAGGAAGGCAAAAATATCACTTCCTGGAGGATGTGCTATAGGTGCTCGACCAGTTGATTTCCATTTAAAGGGATTTCGTGTATTAGGTGCCAATATAACAACTGAAAAAGGTTATATTCAAGCAGAGGCAAATCAGTTAAAGGGAGATGATATTTACCTTGATTTTCCCAGTCTAGGAGCAACAGAAAATATTATGATGGCTGCTTCTTTAACAGAAGGAACCACTGTCATTGAAAATGCTGCCAAGGATCCTGAGGTTATCGAGCTGGGAAGGTTTTTAAATAAAATGGGGGCGAAAATTGAAGGCCTGGGAAATGACATAATAACCATTAAGGGTGTTAAAAAATTAAAGGGTGTGAGATATAAAATTATTCCTGACAGAATAGAAGCAGGAACATATATGGTTGCTGCTGCTATTACTGGGGGAGATGTTGAAATAAAGAATGTTAATCCTTATTATTTAAAATCATGTATTGTAAAATTAGAAGAAGCAGGTTTAAATGTAGATATTGATGATGGAATAGCAAATATATCAGACCCTGAAGGAATTAAGTCAGTTGATATTAAAACAATGCCTTTCCCCGGTTTCCCAACTGATATGCAGGCACAATTTATGGCTTTGATGACCATAGCAAATGGGACAAGCATTATTACGGAAAATGTATTTGAAAATCGCTTTGCACATGCAGGTGATTTAAGAAGGATGGGAGCAGACATTAAAATAGAAGGTAGAAATAGCATTATAAAAGGAGTAAAAAAACTGAGTGCAGCACCGGTAATGGCTTCTGACCTAAGGGGTGGGGCTGCGCTGGTATTGGCTGCATTGGTTGCAGAAGGTACGACTGAAATAAGCAGGATTTATCATATTGATAGAGGATATGTTAATCTGGAAGAAAAATTAAAAGCATTGGGTGCCAATATAAAAAGATATTAAGAAGAATGTAATAGAAAAATATTACTTATATGGTACAATATTTAAGTAATAAGTTTATCTTTAGAAATAGAGAAGATTTAGATAGAAGGTAAGATTATACTATGATTAGGGAAAATTGAGGAGGTATCTTTCAATATGCTGGGAATGGACAAAAGTTTAGGAATAGATTTGGGAACTGTGAGTGTATTAATATTTCAGAAAGGAGCAGGGATAGTTCTACAAGAACCCTCTGTAGTTTCAATATACAAAGATACTGGAAAAGTATTTGCTGTTGGGAAAGATGCCAAGGAGATGTTAGGAAAGACCCCTGGAAATATTATTGCTCTGGAACCAATGAAGGCGGGTGTTATTGCAGATTATGATGTAACCGAAAAAATGCTGACTTATTTTATAAAAAAAGTATCTTCTAATACAAGACTATTCAGGCCACAAGTTGTAATATGTGTTCCAGCCGGGGGAACAGAAGTGGAAAAAAGAGCTGTTTTAGAGGCAGCAGTGCAAGCTGGAGCAAAAAAGGCTTACCTGGTTGAAGAATCAATTGCAGCTGCAATTGGTGCAGGTTTAGATATTAGTGAACCGTATGGGAATATGGTGGTTGACGTAGGAGGAGGTACTACTGATATTGCAGTTATATCACTTGGAGGTATTGTAGAGAGTGAATCTTTAAGGATTGCTGGAAATAATTTTGATGATGATATTATAAAATATATAAAAAGTAAATACAATTTGATGATAGGAGAAAAAACTGCGGAAAATTTAAAGAAAGAAATTGGTTCAGCAATGGAGCAGGAACAAGAAATGTACGCGGAAATAAGAGGAAGAGACCTGGTATCAGGTTTGCCAAAAAGTATTGAGGTGGGTTCATCAGAAGTTTTAGAGGCAATTTCGAAGACTTTAGAGTCTATATTAGATGGAATTAAGATGGTTTTAGAAAGGACTCCTCCAGAGCTGTCAGCAGATATTGCTGACAAGGGGATGGTCCTTACAGGGGGAGGAGCATTATTGAGAAATTTTGATGTACTACTAACAAAAGTGAATAAAATACCTGCTTATGTTGCTGAGAACCCTATATCATGTGTAGCCCTGGGTGCAGGTAAGGTATTAGAACAAATTCATTTGTTAAAGCAGGGATTAATAAGCAGCACACAAAGATAATATAATATCTGGGAGGTTCTTAGATATTTTCAGATTAAATATGATACCTTTTAAGCAAGAAAAAATAAAAATTGGATTAAACAAGGTAATAATTATTCTTTTATTAATAATATTAACAATATCTGCTGATATTTATGCCAGAGAAGAATTTATTCTATTAGATGAAATAGATTCAGGTATGGAAGGTATTGGTAAAACTGTTTTCTCTGGAACAAATGTTGAAGAATTTACTGTTCAGGTAATTGATATAGTAACTGGCGGAGGAATTGATGATACATATATATTGATTAAATTAAGCGGTGAGAGAATAGAAGAAAACGGTGGAATATCTGCAGGAATGAGCGGTACCCCGATTTATTTTGAGGGGAGATTAGCCGGAGCCATTTCTCATGCCTGGGAATTGAGTGAACATAATCTATGCCTTGTTACGCCTATAGCAAGAATGACAAAATTATTAGATTATGTTAAACCTGAAAATATGGTTGATATTAATAAAGATATCAATACAGATATTGAAGAAGTGTCTATTCTGCTGAATAATAGCTTAAAAGAAAAGGTTATTGAAGAAATTACAGAAAGCAAAAAAAATTTAAATGATATTTTTAGTTATAATAAATTTTATACACTAAAATTTGAATCAATTCAATCGCCTTTATTTATTAATGGTTTTAGCGGGAGAGCAGAAAGAAATATTGAGAGCATAATAAGCAAACAGTTTGAAAAGGAAATTATCAATGTTTCCAGCTTTCCAAAATATAACTCTATTCCAAGTATTAACCCGGAAGGAAAAGAAATTATCCCCGGCTCATCAGTAGGCGTGCAGTTATCAGTTGGAGATACAAATGTTCTAACTATTGGAACAGCTACTTATTGTGAAGATGATTATGTTTTAGCTTTTGGTCATCCTTTTATGCATTTCGGTGATGTCTCCTATCTTTTTTCTGCAGTATATATATACCACAGTTTTCCCAGTATTTTAATGCCATTTAAGTTAGGTTTTCCCTATAGATTAGCAGGCATAGTGTTGCAAGACAGGGAAGCAGGTATTTTGGCCCATTTAAACCACTTTCCAAAAATAGTGTCTTGCAGGGTTAATGTTAGAGATATTGATAAGAATACTGATATTCAAAAAGGAACAAGAATTGTACCACACAACGACCTGGTAGAAAGCATTGTAAGTGCTTTAGTACTACAGTCCATAGACCAGGCAATTGACAGGATTGGGCAGGGAACAGCAACTGTTCGCCTGGAACTTCTTGCCGGACAGGTTGACGATAAAATGGTATATGACAATATGTTCTTTAGTAAAAATGATATTGCCATACAATGTAGTGCTGATTTTGAAGAAATAATGGATTTAGTGATAAATAACTATGGTGAAAAGATTATATTGAATGAAATAAAAGTTGAAATTGATATAAAAGAAGAGAATAAAAGCGCCATTCTAACTGATGTTAGTATAAACGAAAAAGAGTATTTGCCAGGAGATATCATTGAAGTAGAACTAACAATTAAGCCATTTAGAAAACCCGAGGAAAGCAAATTTATTAAAATTGAATTACCTGAAAATATGGAAACAGGAGAGGTAATATTAATTACCAGAGGAGGTTCTTCCAGGGATACAATTATCGAAAGGGCAATTTCTCATGAAAAAGAAAGATATCTATTAAATGGTTGGGAAGATATTAAAGAGAAATACCAGAAAAAAGTTAAGAATAATCAAATTGTTACCGAGCTAATTCCAATAAACGAAATGGAAAGAATGTCATTAACAAATGGAGAAAAAAAAGAGGACTTTAGTGAAAATAATTTAAAGAAAATTATGGATACCAGCTTTGTTATTGAAGGGTACCATGAAATGTACCTGAGTATTAAAAATGAAAAAAACAAAGATAAGGATAGGGCTCATGAGTAATATAGCAATAATTGCTGCTGCTGGAAATGGAGAAAGATTTAATTATTATCATAGCAAAATGCTGGCAAAGATATTGGATAAACCAGTCTTAGCCTATACATTGGACCAGTTTGAAAATTCAGAAGTAATAGATGAAATAGTATTGGTTGTTCACCCAAAAGATTTACAACATATCGAAGATGAAATTATAAAAAGATATGAGTATACCAAGATAGCTTCCATCGTATTAGGAGGATTAACCAGACAGGAATCAGTGTACTTTGGTTTAAAGTCAATTAAGAATAAGGATGGAATTGCATGTATTCATGATGGTGCCAGACCATTGGTAGAAAAGTGGATGATTGAAGAGACTGTAGGAATGATTGACTCTTGTGATGGGGCAATTATGGCTATTCCAGTAATTGAAACAATTAAAAAAGTGTTTTTGCAAGATTGCTTGGTCGAAAAAACTGTAAATCGTGATGAATACTGGATTGTGCAAACTCCCCAGACCTTTAAGTTAAATTATATAAGAAAATTGTACCAGAAAGCACAAGAGGAAGGATTAAAAACTACCGATGATGCATCAATAGTTGAGCATTTTGGTGGAGATGTAAAAATCGTTAAGAGTAATAGAGAAAATATTAAGATTACTACTTCTGTCGATATGCTATTAGCAGAAATAATCATGAAAAAACGCTCTAAACAGAAAAATGATTAAACTTAGAAGTTATGCAAAAATAAATCTTTACCTGGATATAGGGGACAAATTAAATAATGGCTACCATTGCATTGAGACCCTATTTCAAACTATCAATTTATTTGATGAAATAACAATAGAAAAATTAAATGAACCGACATATAATATCTATTGCAACAATCCTAAGGTTCCTGATGATAAAAACAGTTTAGTTTATAGGGCCATTGAGAGAATTATGGGTGATAATAAATATGGGTTAGCAGTTTGTATTGATAAAAAAATACCTCTTGCTGCAGGATTAGGTGGAGGTTCATCAAATGTAGCATCTATATTGCAGGGTATCTCAAAGTTATTTAAATTAAATATTAGTAAAAATAAATTGATGTCCATTGCAACTAGCTTAGGAATGGATATCCCATTTTTCCTGGAAAGAGGAACTGTATATGCCAGTGGAAGAGGAGAAATACTTTTTCCACTAAATTTGAAAGATGATATACCACTAAATTTGGTCTTGGTAAATCCTGGTATTGAAATTTCTACAAAATGGGCATACCATACATTTGATGAAGAGAATAAAAATTATTTTAAAAAACAAGATTTGAATATTCTTAAACAGTTAAAACAAAATAATTTGATTTCTTTACCTGAAATAGGTAAATATATATATAATAGATTTGATTCTATAATAAGCAAACAATATCCGGTAATAGAAGAAATAAAGAAAAAATTAATTGAATCCGGGGCAATTTCCACCACAATTTCCGGGAGTGGCCCAACAGTATATGGGATTTTTGATAATAAAACCGAAGCAATTGAAGGTTATAATAAATTGAAAAATAATTATCCTTTTGTTTGCAGAACAACAACTACAAAAGCAAAAAAAATATTTTTTTAAGGTTTTTTATATAAAAGGGAAGGTAGATAGATGAAAATAGGTTTTGGCTATGACATACATCCACTGAAAAGCGGAGAGAATTTAATTTTAGGCGGAGAACAAATAACTTTTGAGAAAGGCCTGGAAGGTCATTCTGATGCAGATGTAATAGTGCATGCGCTAATGGATGCTTTGTTAGGTGCCTCCGGTCAGGGTGATATAGGAATATTATTTCCGGACAATGACCCAAAATTTAAAGATATCTCAAGTCTGTATTTACTTAAGGAAGTAAAAGAATTGTTAGATTTTAAAAAATATGATATTTGTAATATAGACATTACAGTAGTTTTAGAAAAACCAAAGATTTCAAGGTATTATAGTGCAATTAAAAATAATATCGCTAATATCTTGCAATTACCTTTTGAAAACATAAACATCAAATCCTCTACGAATGAAGGATTAGGAATTATTGGTAAAGAGCAGGCAATTGCAGTATTTTGTGTAGTTTTACTTGATAGTGTTAAAACCTGAAGGTTATTCATAAGATACAAAAACTGTAACATAAATGCATGTTGCAATATTGTAATTTCAAATATAAGGAGAGATAAAATGAATCAAAAAGACCAGGAAAATAATAATGGTAATGAAAATCAAAAGCTATATCCGCATCAGTTGCCGCTGACAACCTTGTTTACCTGGTTTATAGGTATTTTAAATGGAAAGGCATGGGAATACCTGGGGTTGATGATGAATCCTGAAACAAAAGAGATAAACCAGGACTTACAAAAAGCAAAAATATCTATAGATAGCATAGAGTTTTTATTTGAAAAAATTAAGGACGAACTCGGGAAAGATGATAAATTGCAATTAGAAAACCTTTTGGCAAATTTGCAAATGAATTTTGTTGAAAAAAGTAAAGAGAACAAGTAAAAAAAGAGAAGAAGGGAAATTAAAATATTATATATTGCCTTTTATTTAAAGACATATTAAGAAGAAGAGGTGCATTTATGGCTAATCAGTCAAAATGGGAGAAAGTAAAATATAGCAAAGTTATATTGATTCTGTTTTTTTGTCTTATTTTTGTTTCAACTCCTACCAAAGCCCAGGATGCCAGGTCTTATTATGAAGATGGATACCAATATTTTTCTCAGGGAGACTATAAAAAAGCCGAGGAAAGTTATCAGAGAGCCATTGAATTAGACCCTAATTTTGAAGACGCCCACTATTGGTTAGGAAAAGTATACCGACAATTAGGAGAGTATAATAAAGCTGTTCCTCAATGGATAGAAGTTTTAAAGCTTAACCCCAGAAACCCTTATGCATTCAGATACCTTAATGAAAGCTTTCGGGGAACACCACAAGTACAGAGTGGTGATGCTAATGAATATCTTAAAAAAGGTATAGAAATATTAGAAATAACAGATGATGCATTTCTAAATAGAAACCAATACAGCAATCTGACATTACTGCAGGTTGTGCCTTATTTTAAAAAGGCAATAGAATTAAAAGAAGATTTAATTGCTTCTCATTATTGGCTGGCAGAGGTATATTATGCCTTATCGGAAAAAATAACCTGGCAGTACACATCTATGGCGATTAACAGTTTTGAGAGGGCAATACAAGTGCTGGAAGAAAATCCAGATCTATCTCAGAAACCATCTGAATATTGGTATTCATATCAGGAATTGATAACAATATTTCAATCATTGGGATTAAATGAAAGAAGAGATAATTTATTAAAGAAAATTCAAGAGGTAAAAACAAAACCTTATCGGGAAATTTTGAATAAGGCAGGATATGAAAATTACGGCTATCCAGATAGGATTGAAATTATTAGAACCAATGGAGAGGTGATTGAGCTTTGGGAGTATGTCCAGCAGGAGAAGACCTTTAGAGTTGTAGACAAAGAAATAGTGGGTGAAGAGATATACTATAATCAACATCCACACGATACAAATCTTATTGAAGAATATATTGAAGAGGAAGTTGTGGATGATGAAGGGGAATTGTAAAGAGAAAAAAGAAGACAATAAAAATAATGAAAATGTACGAATCGGTATAATGGGCGGGGTTTTTGATCCCATTCATATAGGCCATCTTTTTACAGCTGAAGAAGCCAGGATAAATTTTTGCTTGGACAAAGTTATATTTGTGCCCTGTTTAAACCCAACACACAAAAGAAATGATCAGGTTACAGGTATAAGACATCGCTTAAAAATGTCTTATCTGGCGATTGAGAGCAATCCTTATTTCGAGGTTTCTAAAATCGAAGTAAACCGAGCTGGCCCTTCTTATACTATTGATACTATAAAAGAGTTTCGCAATATTTTTGGATGGGATGCCAAGATATTTTTTATAACTGGTGCTGATGCATTTTTAGAAATAGAAACATGGTACAAGAAGGAAGAGTTGTTAGCAATGTGTCAATTTGTGGCTGCAACAAGACCTGGTTATGATTTAAACAAATTGAATAATAATTTTAAAAAGGTTTTAAAAATAATGGAAATTCCACTATTAGCTATTTCATCAACTGATATAAGAAACAGAATTAGAAATAATTTAAGCATAAAATATATTGTTGTAGATGGAGTACGAGAATATATATACAAAAATAAGCTATATTCATAAAATATTATAGGTAGGGGAATAAAGCATTAATATTATGTTTGCAGATTTACAATATATTGATTCTTATTTAAAGAAAAGCATTAGCAAGGAACGTTATCAACATTCGTTACAAGTTAGTGTTGTGGCGGCAGAAATAGCAAGCCATTATAGGATATCTGCTGATAAAGCAAAATTATTGGGATTACTCCATGATTGTGCAAAAGATTTTTCAAAAGATGAGTTACAAAGATTAATAAAAAAATATAATATACGCTTGAACAAGCTTGAGAAAAATATTCCTGGGTTATGGCATGCTTATGTTGGAGCAGAAATAGCAAGAGATTATTTTAATATTCAAAATCAAGAGTTTCTGGAAGCCATAAAAAGCCATAGTACTGCTTCAAGAAAATTAAAATTATTAGGAAAAATACTATATGTTTCAGATAAAATAGAACCGGACAGAAAAGATGAAAAATTAAATCGGGTAAGAAAACTGGTTTGGCAAGATATTGATATGGCAATGTTAGAATTGCTCAACAGTGAATTAAAAAGCTTAATTTGTAGAAAAATAATTATACATCCAGAAACATTGCATACAAGGAACAAATTTTTAGAGGAAAAAGGTGTTGTTTTGTAGGATGAGCAGATTGGAAAGAAAAAAATCAGTAACAAAAAAAAGTAAAAAGAAATATTTACAAATTGGGATTCTCATTTTACTATTAATTGGTTGTTTTGGTTTTTTGTATTTATTCAATATATTTCCTTTTGGTTCAGATATATTAGCCCATGATAGGTTAAATATTCTAGCTGTTGGAACGGATACTGTAGATAGTAAAGGCAGGGCAGACACTATATTTGTACTGAGTCTATCACCCAAAACTAAGGATACAATATTATTTTCAATTCCCAGAGATACAAGAGTGCTGATACCAGACAGAGGAATGGACAAAATTAACCATGCTTTCGCATACGGGGACATTGAATTGCTGGAAGAAACTATTGAAACTTTTATGGGTATACCCATTCACTATTATGGTGTAATTGATTTTGATGGCTTTCAATACATTATTGATGCCATAGGTGGTGTTAATATTAATGTTGAAAAAGATATGTATTATGTAGATAAAGCAGGTTCATTAAAGATTAATTTACACAGCGGAGAGCAAGTATTAGATGGACAAAAGGCATTGGACTATGTGAGATTCAGATTTGACCCTCTTGGCGATCTGGGAAGAATACAAAGACAACAAAAATTAATTAATGCAGTGATAGATAAAGTTATGAATTTTGATATAATGGTTAAATTGCCTAATATAGTATCAAGTCTTACTGAATATATAAAGACGAATATGAACCCCAACGAAATAATATCTCTGGCAAGAATATTAAAGGATATTGATAGGGAAAATATATGGGTTGAAACAATACAAGGAGAACCACAATATATTGATAGGGTTAGTTATTTAATTGTTGAACAAGAGAAAGTTAAAACTCGTGTTCAATATTTAATTGAAAATAAACAAAGAGGTCTGAATGTAGAGGTGCTCAATGGCGCTAAAATTCCCGGCATCGCTCGTAGTGTAGCCAATAAAATGACTGAATTAGGATTTAATGTGGTAAATATAGATAATGCCGACAGTTTTGATTATCAAAAAACAGTATTGATTATATATTCAAGAGAAGTAAAAATAGATGATTATGTTAGTCAATACCTGGGTGAAATCGATATTATCAGAAAGGAACAGCCACAGAGCGAGGTAGATATGACTATAATAATAGGTAAGAATATGCTATACTAAACCATTAAAAACATATGTTATAAGAGTTACCCTAATGTTCGAACAATACTAAATATTAAATAAAGAGCAAATGTAATAGATATATATTAATTGGTATAATATGTAGTTTATGTTTAAGTAACTAAAATATGATTAAGGAGCCATATGTTTGTTTAAAAATACTAAAGATTTAACCTTGTTCTTTGCCAGGTTATTGGATGAAAAAAAAGCAAAAGATACTGTTATACTTGACATAAATAAAATTTCTTTTGTTGCTGATTATTTTATTATAACAACAGCACAATCTCCTGCTCATTTAAAAACTCTTTTAAAAAATATTCTTGAAAGAAGTGTAGATAAGGGGATTAAAAGAAATATAAGATGCGAAGGAAATCCACAAACTGGATGGGTTTTAATTGATTGTGGCGATGTGGTAATTCATATATTCTCTGAAAATAAAAGGAACTATTATAATTTGGAGTATATTTGGCAGGAAGCGAAAAAAATATCTTTGTAGTATTTGGTGTTAGATATTTACTATTTTTAAAATTATAGTAATAAAAATTAATGTTGAGATATTATGAAGGGGGTCACTTATGAGTGCTGTTAATAAAAATACCGGTCAATGGCTTTTTGGTTTAATTATTCTTATTATTGGTGTTATATTTTTGTTGGAAAACCTTTTTGGCTATGAAATATGGGAAAGTGTCTGGTTATTTTGGCCACTCATTTTCATATTATGGGGACTGGTAGAAATATTCCAGAAAAAGTCCATTTTTTTTGGTGTAATATTGTTAGCCATCGGTGTAATATTTGTTGCAAAAAATTTCAATATATACTTAATATCGGAATCAATATGGAGATTTTGGCCAGTTATAATTATTGCAATTGGAGTGGACCAAGTATTTAAAAAAAGCCAAGCAGGTCATTTTAAGGGAAATATAAAAAATAGAAAAAATAAAAAAGAAGTGATTGTGCAGGATGATGAAATTATTTAATTTATAAATCATTTTCAAAATATGGTAAATATGGTGATTGCATGATTGGAACTATTGTAAATAGTTTGACTATTATTATAGGTTGTTTTATAGGTTTAATTCTGAAAGGGCGATTCCCTGATAGATTGCGGATTATACTTTTTCAGGGGATAGGATTGGCTACATTAATGATTGGAGCTCAAATGGCTATTCAGGGAACAAAAATTTTACCGATTATATTATCTCTAATAATTGGCGGAATAATCGGAGAGACTATAGATATCGAAAAAAAGCTTGATAAATTAGGTGATAAGATTAAAAGTTTATTTAATAATCAGGAAGGCAAAGAAAGATTTACAGAAGGTTTTATTGCTGCCAGTCTGCTTTTTTGTGTTGGCTCTATGGCAGTTATGGGGGCAATTGAAGAAGGAATGAATGGGAACCCGGATATTTTATTAGCAAAATCAGCATTGGATGGAATATCATCCATAATCTTTGCTGCCTCATTTGGTATAGGGGTTATATTTTCTGCAATTCCGGTTTTTATTTATCAGGGCACTATTACACAAATTGCTCACTTAATTAAAAACTACATTACCGTTGATATGATTAATGAAATGACTGCCGTTGGAGGAGTATTAATTATTGGATTATCTTTAGGTATTTTAGAAATAAAAAAAATAAAAGTTGCCAATTTGCTCCCATCTTTATTAATTATACTTATGCTTACACCCCTAAAAATATGAAAGAATAAAGAAATTTATATGATTAACCGTTATTCTATGAATTTTATAAAGAGTTTTATAAATAATTATTTTGCAGTATGTATGAAGGAGAATCCGTATGGCAAATTATGAATCATTATCTTACCTGAACGAATTAGATAAAAAAGAATTAAAAAATAAAAAAGTATTGGTCAGGGTTGATTTTAATGTTCCTTTAAATGAAAATATGCAAGTTAGCGATGATACTAGGATTGTTAAGGCTCTGGATACTATAAAATACCTTTTATCAGCAGACTGTACCCTAATTCTTATGAGTCATTTAGGGAGACCAAAAGGAGAAGTTGTTGATAAGATGAGACTAAAACCTGTTGGAAAATATTTATGTAACCTATTGAATAAAGATATTATTGAGCTTGATGATTGTATCGGACAGCCTGTCACAGATGTTGTCTTAAAATCGAAGCCAGGAGACATTATTCTATTGGAAAATTTAAGGTTTCACGCAGAAGAAGAAAAAAATGATATTAATTTTGCAAAAAAACTTGCTTCAATAGCAGACATATATGTAAATGATGCTTTTGGGGCTGCCCATAGAGCACATGCCTCAACTGCTGGTGTGACTGAATATCTGCCATCTTATGCAGGTTTTTTGATAGAAAAAGAAGTCAAATCTTTAAATAAATTGCTTAATAATCCTGAAAAACCTTTTGTATCCATAATCGGAGGAGCAAAAGTGTCTGGAAAAATCGAGATATTAGAGAGTTTAGTAAAAGTATGTGATGTTTTGCTGATTGGAGGAGGTATGGCTTATACTTTTTTAGCTGCAAGGGGATATAATGTAGGAAAATCTATTTTAGAAAAAGATTTGATTGACTATGTAAAAAAAATAAATGAAAAAGCTGATGAGCAAAACACAGAGGTGATTATTCCAGTAGATTCTGTTATGACGAAAGAGTTCAAAGAAAATGCTGAAAGCATAGATTTGCCGGTAGAAAAAATAGAATCTGATATGATAGGAATGGATATTGGCGAATCTACTATTGAACTGTATAAGGAAAAAATTGATAATGCTAAAACCATTTTTTGGAATGGCCCTTTAGGAGTTTTTGA
Source organism: uncultured Atribacterota bacterium (assembly GCA_964636625.1). Classification (GTDB taxonomy): domain Bacteria; phylum Atribacterota; class Phoenicimicrobiia; order Phoenicimicrobiales; family Stramentimicrobiaceae; genus CAZWUL01. Next base: position 45,068 of record CAZWUL010000002.1, read on the forward strand.
AATGGAAAAATTTTCCAGAGGCACAAGGCAAATTGCCGAAAAAATAGCCAGTTTAGGAAAAAATGTTTTTACAGTTGTTGGAGGAGGGGACTCTATAGCAGCAATTAACAAGATCGGCCTTGCTGATAAAATTTCACATATTTCAACAGGTGGAGGCGCATCACTGGAGTATTTAGGTGGGAAAAAACTACCCGGGATAGACGCTCTAAAGAAGTAAGGCTTTATAATAAGTTACTATTAAAAACAAAGAAAAAACAATACAAGATTGGTTTATAATATAAGAATTAAAAAAATAATAATGGATAGGCAAATGTCTATCCATTATTATTTTATATAGGAATAAAAGAATATAACCAGCAAAAACCAAATATCGAGAAATATATTTATAAAATTACAAAAATATAAAGAGAGTACCTTTTTTAAAAGTAATGATAAAAGTTGACAAAGAATATTTATGTTGTATAATTTAAATACCCTAGGGGGGTATAGTAAAATTATGTCAAAACATGAAAATATTAACGAAATTAATAAAATAAAAATATTACAGCGTTTGAAAAGAATTGAAGGACAGATTAGGGGAATTCAGGGTATGATACTTGACAATCGCTCATGCGAAGAAATATTAATGCAGGTGTCAGCAGTAAAATCTGCTTTAAGCCGGGTTAATAAATTGATTTTAGAAGAAAAAGTTAATTCATGTTTTAATTACTCAGAGGAAATCTATCTTCCTCAAAGTGCCCTGGATGAAATTATTGAATTAATTAACAGGTTTGTAAGATAAATTGACATAGTTTTATTTTATATCTTATAATTGTGCGGAAGAAATACCTGGAAAGAAGGTAAATATTATGTTATGCCAGATGTGTAAAAAAAATGAAGCAACTGTAAAGATAGTTAAAGTTGTTGGTATGGGAAAAACAGAAATTAATGTATGTAGCGAATGTGCAAATTACCTTTTGGGTAATACTATATCATCAATTTCTTTTTCTCAAAAAAATTTAAATGAAATATTAGGCAATCTTCTGAATACTTTTTATAAATATAGTGAGCAAGATAATTATAGTTCTTCTGATATTGAGCTTAAATGTATTAACTGTGGTTTAACATACAATGAATTCGTGAAGACCGGAAAACTTGGTTGTAGTAAATGTTACGAAACATTTGCAAGACAAATGAAACCACTTTTAGAACGATTGCATGGGAATAGCGAGCATACCGGGAAAATTCCAGATGAAATTAAAGCCCATAATGATAGAATTAAAAAAATCAATATAATAAAGGAAGAGTTAAAAAAAGCTATATCTAAAGAAGAATATGAAAAAGCTGCCAAATTGAGGGATATTATTATTGAGGAAGAAAAAAAAGTTGGAATAAAAGGGAATGAATGATAATACAGATAAATATATTAAACAATTAAGAGACTCAACATCGCTTTGGGTTAAAGGGCATGGACCCCAAAATCATATTGTTGTTAGCTCAAGGGTGAGGTTGGCTAGAAATATTAAAGATGTACCATTTCCTTTAAAAGCCAGTGATGAACAATTAAAAATAGTTTTGAGCCATAGTGAAAAAATTATAAAAGATAATAATTGTTTTGTAGATTTTAAGATTGTTAAACTAAATAATTTAACATCAGTACAGAGAAATTTTTTAATTGAAAAACGATTAATAAGCATTGCCTTAGCTTCATTTAATAAACATTATAGTGCCTTTATCTATAACCCTGATGAGGTTATAAGTATTATGGTAAATGAAGAAGACCATTTCCGAATACAGTGTATGTTACCGGGTTTTCAGCTTCAAAAAGTATGGGATTTGATTAATTGGTATGATGATAAGATAGAAAAAGAAGTTAAGTATGCTTTTGATAATTCACAGGGGTTTCTTACCTGTTGTCCGACAAATGCCGGTACTGGATTAAGAGCTTCTGTTATGCTTCATTTGCCAGCTTTAATTATTTTAAACCGGATAAATGAGCAGTTAAAGTCAATATCGAATAAAGGGTATGCGGTAAGGGGTTTTTACGGTGAAGGCTCTGATTTTCATGGAAATCTTTTTCAAGTATCTAATCAGACAACATTAGGTTTAAGCGAAACTGAAATTATCAAACAAATAGAAAATGTTGTGGAGCAGTTAATTAATAAAGAACAAGAAGCAAGGGAAGAATTGATGGTCGGCGCAAAGAAAAAAATTGAAGACCAGGTTATGCGTTCTTATGGAATTTTAACAAATGCCAGAATTATATCAACAGCTGAAGCAGTAGACTTATTATCAAATATAAGACTTGGGATTGAAATGGGGATACTTATTAAAATAGGATATGATACTATAAATCGCTTAATGACAATAATACAGCCAGGATATCTTCAGTTAACAAAAGGTAAAAAAATGGAGCAAGCTGAAAGGGGCGAAACCAGGGCAAAGCTCATTAGAGAGTTGTTGGCTTAATATACTATATTAAATTATAAATCCAGAAAATAAATTTATAATTAATGAAATTTTGATAGATTTGTGATATTAATCTAATAGGGAAGGATCGGAAGATTAAAAATGTTTAAAAGATATACGGAAAAAGTAAGAAAAGTAATTATGATGGCACAAGAAGAAGCCGTCAATTTAAATCATAATTATATTGGTACTGAACATATTTTGGTAGGGTTAGTAAAGGAAAATGAAGGAATTGCTGGGAAGGTGTTGCGAGACGTTGGTGCAGAACCTGATAAAATTGTCGAAGAAATAGAAAAAATTGTAGGGAAAGGCGAATATCAGGAAGTTAGTGAAATAACATTCACACCCAGAGCCAAAAAAGTCTTGGAGTTAGCATCCCAGGAGGCCAGTCAATTAGGACAAAATTATATTGGTACTGAACATTTATTAATGGGATTAATTAAAGAAGGTAGCGGTGTAGCTACTAGAATCTTAACTGAAATGGGTATCGATCTTGATAGTATTTACTCCCAGGTAATGAAAGTATTAATGGAAAGCGGACAATCAGAATCAACAGTTACCGGAGGAAGTATTAGAAAGGATAGCAAGGTACCTACATTAGATGAATTTGGACGCGATTTAACTGAACTTGCCAAAGAAGATAAATTAGATCCGGTGGTAGGCAGAAACAATGAGATTCAGCGAGTACTTCAAATACTAAGCCGTAGAAAGAAAAATAATCCTTGTTTAATCGGCGAAGCTGGAGTAGGGAAAACTGCTATTGTTGAAGGGTTGGCACAAAAAATTGCCAACCATGATGTCCCGGAAATATTAAAGGGAAAAAGAATCATAAGTTTAGATCTAGCCCTAATAGTTGCTGGAACTAAATATAGAGGGGAATTTGAAAAAAGGTTAAAGAAGATTGTAAAAGAAGTGCAAAATTCAAATGATGTTATTCTGTTTATTGATGAATTGCACACCTTAGTTGGGGCAGGGGCTGCTGAGGGGGCTATTGACGCATCAAACATATTGAAACCAGCATTAGCCAGGGGAGAAATACAGGCTATTGGCGCCACAACCACTGACGAATATAGAAAATATATTGAGAAAGATAAGGCGTTGGAAAGGCGTTTTCAGCCGATATATGTTTTAGAACCATCTATCGAAGAAGCTATTCAAATATTATCAGGTTTACGAGATAAGTACGAAGCTCATCACAAACTCACTATTACTGAACAAGCCCTGGTATCAGCAGTAAAATTAGCTGCCAGATATGTTTCAGGGCGATTTTTGCCTGATAAAGCCATTGATGTTATTGATGAAGCTTCTTCAAGGGTTAAATTAAAAAATACAGTTTATCCCCCAGATGTAAAAGAAGTTGAAAATCAATTGCTAAAGATTAGAAAAGAGAAAGAATCTTCTGTTAAATTACAAGAATTTGAAAAAGCGGCAAAATTAAGAGACAAGGAAAGAAAATGCATGGAACGCTACAATGAAATAAAGAAAGAATGGGAAACAGGTAGGACTAAAGATAAAATTGAAGTAACAGATGAGGATGTAGCAGAGGTAGTGTCCAGCTGGAGCGGTGTTCCTGTGTACTCTATTAAAGAGGAAGAAACGAAAAAACTTATTCGAATGGAAGAAGAGCTGCATAAGAGAATTGTCGGGCAAGATGAAGCGATAAGTGCAATTTCAAAAGCAGTGCGTAGGGCTCGTGCTGGAATGAAAGACCCTAAAAGGCCTATTGGTTCTTTTATTTTTCTGGGACCCACTGGAGTTGGCAAAACTGAATTAGCAAGAAGTTTAGCAGAATTCCTTTTCGGAGACGAAAATGCAATGATTAGTTTGGATATGTCTGAATATATGGAAAAATTTGCAGTATCTCGTTTAGTAGGTGCTCCCCCAGGATATGTTGGCTATGAAGAAGGTGGTCAGTTAACCGAAAAGGTTAGAAGGCGTCCCTATTCTGTAGTATTGCTTGACGAGATTGAAAAAGCCCACCCAGATGTATTTAATATTCTTTTGCAGATATTTGAGGATGGCAGGTTAACCGATGCACAGGGAAGGGTAATAGATTTTAAAAACACGGTCATTATAATGACCTCAAATGTAGGGGCTACACTAATTAAAAAAGGAAAATCTTTAGGATTCAGAAGTGCTAATGAACCAGTTCAGATGTCATATAAAGATATTAAGGACAGTGTAATGGGAGAATTGAATAAAACCTTTAGACCAGAATTCCTCAATCGTATCGATGAAGTGATTGTCTTTAAAAGCTTAACAGAGAATGAGATAAAAGAAATTGCTGATTTATTGCTTGCAGAAGTTATTGAATTGCTAAATGAACAAAAAATGACAGCAATTATTAAAAAAAGTGCTAAAGATATTTTGGCGAAAGAGGGATATGATCCTAACTTTGGAGCAAGACCATTGCGAAGGACAATTGAAAGGTTAGTAGAAAATCCTATTTCTGAAAAAATTCTTGCAGGTGAATTCCAGGAAAATGATAATATTGTGATAAAAGGCAAAAAATCTAAAATTGTATTTGAAAAGAGCAAACAGAAAGCTGATATGAAAAATGAGAAAAAAAGCAAGGATAAAAAATAAAAGAATTATTTTAATTTTAAAAAATGAAGAGAAATATAAGAGAAATCTTTAAGTGTAAAAATTGTAATTACAAAACCCCACAATGGTTGGGGCGCTGTCCAAGTTGTGGGGATTGGAATACTTTTGAAAAGTGTGAAAGTACTGTCGAAAAATACACAGGTAGGGAAAATAGCAACCTTGCTAAACCTATTAATTATTTTAAATTTAATGACGAAATGCAGAGGTATAATTCTGGAATCATAGAATTTGATAGAGTGTTGGGAGGAGGAATAGTGCTGGGTTCACTGGTACTTATTGGAGGTGAACCTGGTATTGGAAAATCTACTCTGGTTCTACAAGCAGCAAACAATTTTTCTAAAAATGTCGGAAAATCTTTATATGTCACAGCTGAGGAATCGGTCAGACAAATAAATATGAGGGCAAATCGTTTATCTGTGAATTCGCAAAATTTATTTTTACTTTCAGAAACCGATTTAGAAAAGATAATTGAACAGATACTCTTTATTAAGCCAAAAATTGCTATTATAGATTCTATTCAGATTATAAATGATAATTCTGTATTATCACCCCCGGGAAGCGTTAATCAGGTTAAAAGCTGCACTTCAAAATTAATGGAAGTAGCTAAAAAAAATAGTATTGCCATGATTATTGTAGGGCATGTAACAAAAGGGGGTGCAATTGCGGGGCCGAAAATATTAGAACACATGGTAGATACAGTATTATACCTTGAAGGAGAAAAATATCACTCATTTAGACTATTAAGAGGCATAAAAAATCGTTTTGGTACAACTAATGAATTAGGCATATTTCAGATGAAGAATGAAGGATTGGAAGAGGTAAAAAATCCTTCAAAGATGTTACTATCGTCTCGGGCTCAATCTATTCCTGGAACGGTTACTACTATAACATTTGAAGGCAGTCGTCCTTTAGCAGTTGAGATTGAAGCATTAGTAAATTCATCTTTTTTAAACAATCCCAGAAGAATAACAACAGGAGTTGATTATAATAGGGTTTCTCTAATTATTGCAGTTTTGGAAAATAGATTGGGGTTGCAATTTCAATATAAAGATATCTATGTGAATGCTGCAGGAGGCATTAGAATCAACGAGCCTGCAATTGACTTGGGAATTGCCTTAGCTATTATTAGTAGTACAAAAGGTTATACTATAGAAATGGACACTGTTGCATTTGGAGAATTAGGATTAACTGGAGAGCTAAGAGCGGTTGGTATGGCTGAGCAGAGAATAAAGGAAGCACAAAAAATCGGTTATAAGAAAGTAATCATGCCTTTAGAAAATACTAGACAATTATCTACTTTTTTTTCTGATAAAATGGAGTTAAATGGTGTTTACAATGTACAAGAGTTAATAGATATAATGAGACATGCTAAGTAAAATATATTAATATCTTATAAAATAAGGACAGAGTATGATTTCTCAATATTTTTGACACAAAATATGGCAAATGATATAATTTAATTGCTTTTCAATGGTTTAAGATAGCTTTTAATCAATTTAATTTATTTTATAAATAAAAAGGAGGTGATTATTACACCAAGTAAAAATAAAAAAAGACACTAATGGACAATTGGACAATTGAATAAAGGAGGTACTTATTTTGTCAGGAGTGTTAAGGAAAATTTTTTGTATTATTTTTGTTCTGGCAGGTGGTTTTATTGGTTATGAAATATTTCCTGGCATAAGATTCATAACAAATTTAGAGTTCTTAATTAATCAAAAATGGCTATTATACATTTTATCATTTATTATAGGTAGTTTTTTTGGATTTATAATATTTATACTAAGTAATAAAAAATTAAGCTCTTTAGGCGAAAGATTCATAACCTTTTTTTTAAAAATACCTACCCAGAATATTCTTTCAGGTGTTGTAGGTTTAATTGTAGGTTTAATAATTGCAAATTTACTGGCCTACTCATTGTCCTTTATCCCTTTTGTTGGAAATTATTTACCAATAATACTTAATATTTCGCTTGGTTTGTTAGGAATAATAGTAGGATTAAATAAAAGAGAGGAAAGTGTTAACTTTTATAGGAAGAGTATAGGAAGATTTAAAAAGAGGGACAGAGGAGTTTCGCAATATCAACCGAAGATATTAGATACAAGCGTTATCATTGATGGAAGAGTAGCGGACATTTGCCAAACGGATTTTTTGGAGGGAGAATTAATTATACCGAGATTTGTATTAAATGAACTACAGGCTATAGCAGATTCCTCTGAACCACTAAAAAGAAATCGCGGGAGACGGGGTCTTGATGTATTAAATAGAATAAATAAAATACATACCAACAAAATTAAAATAATTAGTCAGGATTACCCTGATTTAAAAAGTGTTGATACAAAATTAATAAGGCTGGCAAAAGATCTTGATGCAAAAGTTCTTACAAATGATTATAACCTGAATAAGTTAGCCCAGTTAGAGAATATATCAGTGTTGAATATTAATGACCTTTCTAATGCATTAAAATCAGTTATTTTACCAGGAGAAGAATTGATAACACAGGTTATTAAAGAAGGAAAGGAATCGGGACAAGGAGTAGCCTATTTAGATGATGGTACCATGATTGTAGTTGAAAATGGTGTTAAAAACATTGGAGATAAAGTCAAAGTTACAGTGACAAGTATTTTACAGACACCTGCTGGAAGAATGATATTTGGCAGAGTTAAAGAAAAAATAGTAACCAGGAAAAATTATGATTCCAGCGATAATAAAAAATTTTATTATAATAAAAAAAATCATTAAAAAATCATAAAATATTGTGGTTATTACTCAAAAATAAGGAGATTCAATTGGCCTTAAAACTATATAATACATTGAGCGGGAAAAAAGAAGAATTCATTCCTTTGAAAGAGGGAAAAGTTGGAATGTATGTTTGTGGACCTACTGTTTATGATTATTTTCATATTGGAAATGCCAGGCCCTTTTTAATATTTGAGGTTTTAAGAAGATACTTTAAGTTTAAAAAATATAAGGTGAAATATGTTACCAATTTTACTGATATTGATGATAAGGTTATTAAAAAGGCCAATGAACTTGGAATGGAATTTTCAGAAGTTGCAAAGCGATTTATAAAAGAATATTTCCAGGATGCTGATTGTCTAAATATAGGAAGGGCTGATGTATACCCTCGTGCTACAGAACATATATATGACATAATTGATTTCATACGTGGATTAGAGGAAAAAGACTATGCCTATTTTGTTGATGGTGATGTCTTTTTTGATGTTAGTCATTATAAGGAATATGGAAAGTTATCGAAACAAAATTTAGATGAGATTAGAACTGGAGAAAGAATAGAAGTAGATGTTCGCAAAAAAAATCCCTTTGATTTTGTTTTATGGAAAGAAGCAAAAAAAGGAGAACCTTACTGGGAAAGCCCCTGGGGCAATGGAAGACCTGGTTGGCATATTGAATGCTCGGTAATGTCTCGGAAGTATCTTGGGGATAGTTTTGATATTCATGCTGGAGGTGCTGATTTAATATTTCCGCACCATGAGAATGAAATTGCCCAGAGTGAGGCTTTAACCGGGAAAATATTTGCAAAATATTGGTTACACAATGGGTATTTGAAAATTGATAACAAAAAAATGTCTAAATCACTAGGTAATATTTTAAAAATAAGAGAGCTCTGCCAGAAATATGACGGCTCGGTTATTAGGCATTTTTTACTTTCTGCGCATTATAGAAGTCCCCTAAATTTTTCAGAAGAGCAAATTGAGCAATCAAAAAATAGTATGGAAACGTTGAATAATATTATTTACAATATCCAATTTTTAGAAAAACAAGGAAATTTAAGTGAACAGACTTGTTCTGAAGATAAAGAACTGTTGAGTATTAAGTCAAAAATGGAAGAAAAATTTTTAAAAGCAATGGATGATGATTTAAATACCCCCGTGGCGCTAAGTACTTTATTTTTACTGGCAAAAAGTGTAAATAAATATTTAAATAATAGCAGGGTTAAAAATAATATAGTCATAAGTAAAATTTTGGATTTTTATGATAAGTACGGTTCACAGATTCTTGGTTTTAAAGACATAGCGAAAAAAGTAGAAGATAATGAAATAAAAAATAAAGATATTGAGACAATGATTAAAAACAGGGAAATAGCTAGAAAAAATAAAGATTGGAAAACTGCTGACATAATACGGCAGAAATTGAAAAATAAAGGTATTATTTTGGAGGATACTGCAGAGGGAATACGATGGAAAAACGCTTGACTATATTCAAAATGGTAGTCTATAATTGAATAAAATTTTGTAAAAAAGTTATTTAAAAAACAAAAATAACTCCCGGGTTTTTTAAGAGAGGTGTTTAATTGTCTTCTTTTGTTAAAGAAAAATTTACTGCCTTTCGAAACTGCAATGACCAAATAATAGTAAATATGGCTAATTCCGGTAATTGCTTAGCGGAAGAATATATTATTAATAAGTATAAAAAAATGGTTAAGATGAAGGCGAGGGCTTATTTTCTGATAGGTGCTGACAAAGAAGATATAATCCAGGAAGGTATGATTGGTTTATATAAAGCAGTCAGGCACTATGACAGTTTTAAAATGCCTTCTTTTAAGATGTTTGCAGAGGTTTGTGTCAATAGACAGATTATTACTGCGGTTAAAAAGGCAAGCCGGAAAAAACATAAGCCACTAAACTTTTCTGTATCATTAAATCAGCCTATTTGTTTTGATAATCCTGACAGGACATTAATAGATATTGTTAATGATATAAATATTAATGATCCAATGGCTCTTTTTATAACCCAAGAAAAATTTAAAGAAATAAAATTAAAACTGAAAGAATTACTTTCTAAATTAGAAATAAGAGTACTAGAATCGTATCTTGAAGGCAAAACATACAAGGAAATTGCTTTTGAAATAAACAAAAGCGTTAAGTCAATTGATAATGCTATACAGAGAATTAAATCAAAATTAGAATTTGATAATAAATTAAATTGACTCTAACAAAAAAAACAATTATAATGTTGAATGTTGCC
>CAZWUL010000003.1:0-49930 GCA_964636625.1 uncultured Atribacterota bacterium
GGGAGATACAATTATAGTTGCTGTTTCCGGAGGCCCTGATTCTTTATGCCTGCTTAATATTCTTAAACATATTAGTGGAGAATATGGATTGTCATTAATTGTTGCCCATGTTAATCACGGCATAAGAATTAAAGAATCAGAGCTGGAAGCCCAATTTGTACGCTCAAAATCTTCCGATATGAACCTACCATTTGAACAGTTATCAGTTTCTGTTCCTGTCATTGCAAAAGAAAAATCTATTTCACTGGAGCAAGCTGGCAGGAGTGCAAGGTATGAGTTTTTTAAAAAGTTATTTAAAAAACATAAAGCCCATAAAATAGCCCTGGGGCATCATGCTGATGACCAGGTTGAAACCGTGTTAATGAGGATAATCCGTGGTAGCGGGCTGCAAGGATTAAGAGGAATCCCTGCAAAAAGAGATGTTTTTATTCGTCCCTTAATTGAGTGTACCCGAAAGGAAATTGAGGGCTATTGCCTGAGACAAAAGATATCTTACTGCTTTGATTCTTCTAATAAAGAGCCCAGGTATCTCCGTAACAAAATAAGGCACCAATTAATCCCCTTGCTTACCAGTAATTATAATGCATCTATTAACAGTCACCTACTTCAATTGCAAACCATTGTTCAAGATGAATTGCATTATTGGGAAGAACAAACTGAAGAATTTTTTCAAAAGATTATAATAGAAAGGGATTCTTCTGGAATTGTTCTGGATATTAAAAAAATGATTCAATGGCCGGTTGCCTTGCAGAGACAAATTATTCGCAAGGGATTGCGTTATATAACAGAGTATTTAGATGATATACAATTTAACCATATTGAGAATATAAGAGAACTATGCTTGCTTGAAAGAGGGGAAAGATATCAGGATTTACCCGGTAATATCAGGGTAAGAAAAAGTTATCAAAAATTAAAAATTAGTTATGCAGATTATATTAAAATACCTGAAAAAAAGAAAAAAAGTGAAATCTGGGAATATAAGTTTTCTGTTGGTGAAGAAAAAATCTTTCCAAAGGTTGGTATTAAACTAATTACTAAGCAGTATAAAAATATTGAACCCGTAAAAGGGAAATATCTTAATAAGAAAAGCCAGGATGAAGAATATTTTGATTATAACAAGCTGGAATTCCCACTTAGAATTAGAAACAGAAGGCCGGGAGACCGGTTCAAACCAATAAATAGTAAATATTATAAAAAAATAAAATCCTATTTTATTGACCAAAAAATACCTCTTCATAAAAGAGATATGATAAGCCTGGTTATCGATAATTCTAATCGCATTGTGTGGATTGTCGGTTTACAAATCGACGATCGTTTTAAAATAGATAAAAAAACAAAAAAAGTTTTATATATACGTAAAGAGGATATATACTTAAATAAAAATAAAATAGCGAATATTAAGGAGATATAGCAATGATAGAACAGGAAAAAATTGAGGAAATATTAATACCGGAAAACCAAATACAAAAAAAAGTTGAAAAATTAGGAGAGCAAATATCGCAAGATTACCAGGGAAAAGAAGTAATTTGTGTTGGAGTATTAAGAGGAGCAATAATTTTCTTAGCAGATTTATCGCGCTATATAAAAGTACCTATGATTATGGATTTTATGGATATTTCCAGCTATGGAGCATCAACCGAATCTTCCGGAGTGGTCAGAATTATCAAAGATTTGGATGAAAACATTGAAAAAAAAGATGTTTTAATTATTGAAGATATAGTAGATACAGGATTAACACTGGATTATTTAATCCGAATGTTGAAGTCAAGAAATCCTGCCAGTCTTAAAGTATGTGCTCTGCTTAACAAAAAAGACAGAAGACAGATAGAGGTGCCTATTGATTATTGCGGATTTGACATCCCTGACAAATTCGTAGTCGGATATGGATTAGATTTTAATGGCCTATATCGAAATATCCCTTATATACTGGTTTTAAAACCATCATATTACCAAAAAACCAGTTAATATTTTATTAGCTTAATTAAGATAATTTAAGGATAATCAATTGAGATTATATAGTAATTTAGTATAATTTATTGGTTTCCAATAGTTTGTTTTTATATATAAAATGTGCTAAAATTACCTTGCATTTGAACTTTTTCAAAATAGTATTTATCACAAAGGAGAAAAAATTGGCGAAGCTAAATCCAAATAATTTTAAGAATAGAAATTTTAAAAATGCTGGTTTATACCTTTTAATATTAATTGTAGTCATTTCTGTATTAAGCTCTTTCTTTGAGCCAGGTACTTCTGTCAGGGAATTGACATATTCCCAATTTTTAAGTGAAGTTGAGAATAATAATGTAAGCAGTGTTTCCATATCCGGGAGTACTGCTACCGGTGAATTAGCAGATAATCAAAAATATTCAACTTATTTGCCTGATGATCCTGAATTAATGTCTATATTACGCAGTAAAAATATTAATATTGAGGCAAAGCCACCGGTAGAACTATCATGGTGGATGCGAATCCTGTCATCTCTATTACCAATGGCCTTAATAATAGGTATCTGGATATTTATGATGAGACAGATGCAGGGTGGTGGTAATAAGGTAATGTCTTTTGGGAAAAGCCAGGCTAAATTATTGGGCAAAGAAACTCCAAAAGTAACATTTGAAGATGTGGCCGGAGTGGATGAAGCAAAAGAAGAGTTGCAGGAAGTAATTGAATTCTTAAAAAGTCCTGCAAAATTTAATAAGTTAGGAGCTAAAATACCAAAAGGAGTTCTTCTTTATGGTCCTCCCGGTTCAGGTAAAACATTGCTGGCACGTGCTGTTGCCGGAGAAGCGGGAGTCGCTTTTTTCAGTATTAGCGGATCTGATTTTGTAGAGATGTTTGTAGGTGTCGGAGCTTCCAGGGTTAGGGATTTGTTCAAACAAGCCAAAACCAATAGTCCCTGCATTATTTTTATGGACGAAATAGATGCTGTAGGAAGACATAGGGGTGCCGGACTGGGTGGAGGACATGACGAGAGAGAACAGACACTAAATCAATTACTGGTTGAAATGGATGGTTTTGATCAGAATATTGGTGTTATATTGATTGCCGCAACCAATAGACCTGACGTATTAGATCCTGCCCTGCTGAGACCCGGACGGTTTGACCGGAGAATTGTGGTAGATCGCCCGGACTTACTGGGACGAGAGCAGATATTAAATGTTCATGCCAAAGGGAAACCTTTGGATAAAGATGTTGATTTGAAGGTTTTGGCCAGAAGAACTCCGGGATTTGTAGGGTCAGACCTGGCAAATCTGGTTAACGAGGCTGCGTTATTGGCATCCAGAAAAGATAACAAAACAATAACGATGGAGGATTTTGAGGCCTCAATTGATAGGGTTATTGCTGGCCCGGAAAAAAAGAGCAGGCTTATGAACGATAAAGAAAAGGAAATAGTCGCCTATCATGAATCCGGACATGTCCTGGTTGCAAAATTATTACCTAATTGTGACCCGGTTCATAAGGTATCTATAATCCCCCGTGGCAGTGCGGCATTGGGTTATACTTTACAACTTCCTACCGAAGACCGTTTTTTAATCAGCAAATCTGAATTAATGCAAAGATTAAGTGTATTGCTTGGAGGAAGGGTTGCTGAAGAGCTTATTTTTAAAGATATTACTACCGGTGCTCAGAATGACCTGGAAAGGGCAACTAAAATTGCCAGACAGATGGTTACTGAATATGGAATGAGCGATACAATAGGTCCAATGACCCTGGGTAGAAAAGAGCATCAGGTTTTCCTGGGCAAAGACATTTCTGAAGATCGTAATTACAGCGATGAAATAGCTTACCAGATTGACAAAGAAGTTGAGAATATAATTGAAAATGCATATAATAAAGCCAAAGAAATATTAACTAAAAATAAGAGAAGGCTTGTAAAGATTGCAAAAACTTTATTACAGAAAGAAACCCTGGAAGGGGAAGAATTAAACAATTTATTAAAAGGTGCAAAGCTTGCCACAGGTATTTAAATAGGATAATAATATAATTATTTTAAACCTTTAATTATTATTGTAATAATCTTTTTATTATAACACCAAGCATTGAAGAAAATATTTATCTATCTTTTGTTAATTGAGAAGAATGGGTCAGCAGACATGTTTATGTTTTACAAAGGGGGTGGTTAATTGCATAGGTGAGTAAATAAAAATTTTAATAAGGGTTTTTTGTTAAATTTGAAGGTAATGGAAGGAGGAAAAATTGTGAGAATTAGAATATTTTCAATGATTTTAATAGTCTTGTTAGCTCTTACTGTAGTTACCGGTGTAAATGCACAGGTAAAAGATCCTGACAGGGTAGTCTATGCTGCAATTGGCGGCCCGGAGACAATGGACCCTCACTGGGCTTATGATACTGCCAGTGGAGAGATTATTTTCCAGATATATGATAACCTTATCGCCTATGACGGAGAAAGTCTATCCGAATTTGTACCAATGATAGCACTGCAGGTCCCGTCAGAAAAAAACGGGTTAATAAAGTATGGTGGTCTGGATTATATTTTTCCAATTAGATATGGTGTTCATTTCCATAATGGTGATATCCTTACTCCTGAAGATGTGGAATACAGCATTGAAAGAGGTATATTGTTCGACCGTGCCGGTGGACCTATGTGGATGTTGTTAGAGCCGTTGTTGGGCATTGGAAGCATAGAGGAGCTTGCGGTAGAACTTGCCGGAGTAGAAAATTATTCTGATATGTTTGATGATGAAGATGAATTATTGCCAGAGTATAAAGATGCTATGATTAAAGTATATACTGATTATGTTGACAGGGCAGTAGAAGTGCAGGGGAATAATATTGTATTCCACCTTGTTCAACCATATGCTCCTTTCTTGAATATTCTAGCTCATGGCGGTTCCTGGTCATCAATTATTAATAAGAGCTGGTCAATTGAAAATGGTGCCTGGGATGGAAAAGCTGATACATGGTGGAAATATCATGACCCGGCCAATGAAGATGACCCGTTATACAGTATTGCCAATGGTACCGGTCCGTTTAAGTTAACGAGATGGGTTCCGGAAGAAACTGTCATGCTGGAGAGATTTGAGGACCACTGGAGAGGACCTGCTAAATTGAAAGAAGTTGTTTATCAATATGTAAATGAGTGGACTACCAGGAAATTGATGTTGCAAAACGGTGATGCTGATATAGTCTATGTACCTGTTACTAATGTAAGTGAGGTAGAAAATTTAGATGGCGTTGAGTTAATTACAGGTTTACCGACTTTGCAAAACACTGTTGTTCACATGCCCTGGACCTTAAATGCTGAAGGCAATGCCAATTTGGGAAGCGGTAAATTGGATGGTAATGGAATACCGCCTGATTTCTTTTCTGATATTCATGTTCGAAAAGGATTTTCTTACCTGTTCCCGTATGAAGTTAATATTGAAACAACCATGAGCGGACATGCCATAAGAAACCCTGGACCAATTCCGCAGGGATTATTAGGATACTCTGATGATCCGGAATTGTTCTATGAATTTAATATTGAAAAGGCAAGAGAAGAATTCCAAAAAGCCTGGGATGGCGAGCTCTGGGAAAAAGGATGCAAATTTAACATCTTTTATAATGAAGGGAACGATGTCCGAAAAGCAGCTTGTGATATGATTTCAACTTATGCCAGAATGGTAAATCCTAAATTTGAACTTACTCCTGTTGGTGTTCAATGGTCATCTTACCTGAAACAGTTCCTGGCAGAACAGTTGCCTATCTATGTTATCGGTTGGCTTGCAGATTATCCTGACCCCCATAACTGGGTTCCTACCTACTTAGGCAGTAATGGGACTTACAGTGGTTATTATGGAGAAGCTTACCGGGAATGGGCACGAGAAAATATTGACCCTTTAGCTGATGCTGCATTAAAATCAGTTGACCCTGAAGAAAGGGCAAGTATTTATCAGGAAATAACCCAAATTGCCCATGATAACGCTGTGGCATTATACATATATCAGCCTATTGGAATTCATGTTCAGAGAGATTGGGTAAAAGGCTGGTACTATAATGCTATGATATCTGGCTTACCGGAAGGCGCTGATTTCTATACTATTTATAAAGAGTAGAATTTACAGACACATTTCACTGTTTGTTTATACCAGATGATTTTAGTATAATCAATGGAGTGAAAGTTCTGCCTTTCACTCCATTGTATTTTTGCTTTTGATTTTTCCATGCATATGTTTGGCAAGATGTATTTCCAGAAAATTTTACAAGATTTAAAAAATAGGAGAAAATTACATGCTTTCCTATATAATAAGGCGTTTACTAATTCTCCCTATAATTTTGTTAGGAGTCTCTTTCCTGATATTTTGTCTTTTTTCACTATTGAGCCCAATGGAAAGACTGGCAACATATGTTAACAATCCCAGTGTATTAAAAAACCCTCAGGCAGCCCAAAACCTGATAGCAAAATACCATTTGGATGACCCTTTTCCTACCGGATATTTTTACTGGCTAAAGTCTTTGCTTAGACTCGACTTTGGATGGTCCCCTACGGCAAATCAGCCTGTTTGGGATGCTATTATGCAACGGCTTCCTGCTACTATGGAGCTGGTTTTGTATTCAATTATCCCGGTAATTATAGTAGGAATCTGGCTGGGAGTTATCTCTGCAGTACACCACAATGATTTAGCAGACCAGGTTATTCGGGTAACAGCTATTATTGGCTGGTCTTTACCCACCTTTATCTTTGGATTATTGGTATTATTTATATTTTATGGAATATTAGGCTGGCTACCCCCTGGAAGATTAAGTACCTGGGCGCAGTATATTGTTTATACCGGTGACAGCTTTAATAATTATACCCATTTTATTACTATTGATGCACTTTTAAACAAAAGATTAGATATATTTTGGGATGCCTTAAAACATTTAATCGGACCAATTATTACACTTTCCTATATTTCCTGGGCATATTTATTACGTATTACCCGTTCCAGTATGTTAGATACCTTAAGAAAGGATTATATAAGAACTGCTCGTGCAAAAGGGGTTGACGAGAGAACGGTAATTTATCTGCATGCCCGGAAGAATGCCATGATTCCTGTTATAACAGTTGCCGGGATGATGATTATTGGAATGTTAGGAGGGGTAGTAATAACTGAAACTGTATTTACCTATCCCGGGTTGGGTTACTGGGCAGCTTCGTCAGCTCAACAACTGGACTATGGTTCAGTAATTGGATTTGCCCTGTTATTTGCTTTTATTATGGTTGTTGGAAATTTAGTTGTTGATGTTTCTTATGCCTTAATTGATCCCAGGGTTAGATTGGAGTAAGAAAATGAACCGTATCATCAGAAAACTTTTCAGCAACACTACATCATTGATTGGTTTAATATTGCTCTTTATTTTTGTCATAATTGCCATATTTGCTCCCTATATTGCTCCACCATTGTTTGCATCTGATCCTTATCAGATACCAAGGATGTCCTGGGATGTTCAGCCACAACCACCAGGATTCCCTATATCAGATGATATCAGGCTTATTTATGATAGTTTAGGGCAACCGATTATCAGAGAAACCGCAATATTTGGTACTGCTCAAGGAGGCTATGACATATTTTATGGATTGATTTGGGGCACCAGGACAGCTTTTCGCATTGGCATAATTACCGTTACTTTATCCATGTTCATTGGTGTTGTGGGTGGTTCTATAGCTGCATATTTTGGCGGGTGGATAGACGAATTACTGATGCGCATTACTGATATATTTTTATCTATTCCTTTTCTGGTTGCTGCTATGGTTCTAACTACAATACTAGGAAGAGGGCTGGATAAAGTAATGATAGCATTGGTAGCATTTGGATGGATGGGTTATGCCAGGGTAATCAGGGGAAGTATTTTATGTGTAAAAGAAGAGGTATATATTAATGCTGCCAGGGCCCTGGGAGTAAAAGACTTTAATATTATTGTGAGACATCTGTTGCCAAATACCATTTTCCCGGTAATGGTTCAGGCAAGTATGAATATAGGGTCTATGGTAATTACTGCAGCTGCCTTGAGTTTTTTAGGAGTAGGGGCACCTCTTGGATATGCGGATTGGGGACAAATGGTCAGTTTTGCCCGTAACTGGATTGTGGGCTCTCCTGGTAATGCTGGAGAGTATTGGTATGCAGTATTTTTCCCGGCAATATTTATTGTGCTGTTTGTCCTTGCCTGGAATTTAGTAGGAGACACCTTGAGAGATATTCTAGATCCCCGCTTGAGAGGTGAACTCTAATGCAAAATGATAAGAATAAAATTTTACAGGTTAAAGATCTAAAAACATATTTTTTCACTGAAAATGGAATTGTAAAAGCTGTGGATGGTGTTAATTTTGAGGTATACCAGGGCGAGACTCTCGGTTTGGTAGGTGAGTCAGGTTGTGGAAAAAGCATTACTGCTTTTTCTATTATGAGATTACTTGATTATCCAGGGAAGACGGTTGGCGGTCAAATCCTTTTTAAAAGCGAGGATTTGCTTGTAAAAAATGAAAAGCAGATGCGTCAAATCAGAGGAAAAGACATTTCTATGATTTTTCAGGAACCTATGACTTCCTTGAATCCTGTTCTTACTATTGGTTTTCAGATAACCGAAGCGTTGGAAGTGCATTTTAAAATGGAAAAGACGAAAGCCAGAAAAAGAGCAATAGAACTTTTAGAAAGAGTAGGGATTCCTATTCCGGAACAACGCATTTATGAATACCCTCATCAATTAAGTGGAGGTATGAGACAAAGAGCTATGATAGCCATGGCTTTATCCTGTGATCCGGTTTTGCTGATTGCAGATGAACCGACAACATCTTTGGATGTTACAATCCAAGCCCAGATTTTAGAATTGATGAAATTACTATTAGAACAATTTAGTAGTTCTATGATTATGATAACCCATGACTTGGGGGTTATTGCTGAAATTGCTGATAGAATTGCAGTTATGTATGCTGGTAAAATCGTTGAATATGCTGATACTCGCTCTATATTTTATTCACCCCTGCATCCATACACCTTTGGATTGCTTACTTCAATTCCCAGGTTGGATATGGATATTGAAAAGCTAGAATCAATTCCAGGTATTGTTCCTGACCCGTTGCATTTTCCAGAAGGATGTAAATTCCATCCTCGTTGTGTTTTTGCTACAGAAAAATGTCGCAAGGAAGAACCTCCCTTAGCGGAAATTAAAAAAAATCATTCGGTTCGCTGTTGGCATATCGAAAAAGTAGAACAGGAAGCAAAAAAAATCTCATTTACCGGGAGGTTAACAACAGATGGATAATACATTAGTCAGTATTAAAAAGCTCATAAAATATTTTCCTATCAAAAAAGGTGTTTTTAAAAAAACAATAGGGTGGGTGAAGGCAGTTGATGATATTAGCTTTGATATATACGCTGGAGAAACATTAGGTCTTGTTGGAGAATCCGGTTGTGGTAAATCGACTACCGCTATGACTGTGCTACGACTGGAAGAACCGACCAGTGGTGATATATTATTTCAGGGTAAAAATCTTGCAAAAATAAAAAAAAGCCAGATGAGAAAATACAGGAAAGATTTGCAGATTATTTTTCAGGATCCTTATAGCTCTCTTGACCCCAGAATGAAAGTAAAACATATTATTTCTGAGGGACTAGCTGCTCATAATTTATACAACTCTAAACAGCGAAACCAGAAGGTAGGAGAGTTGTTGGATAAGGTAGGAATTGTCCCTGATTATATGGATCGTTTTCCCCACGAGTTCAGTGGAGGACAAAGGCAGAGAATAGGAATTGCCAGAGCCCTGGCTCTTAATCCAAAACTAGTTATCTGTGATGAGGCTGTCTCAGCCCTTGATGTGTCTATACGTTCCCAAATTATTAATTTGTTTAAGGACCTACAAAAAGAATTTAATTTAACATACCTTTTTATTGCCCATGATTTGAGTGTCATTAAATATATTAGTGACCGGGTTGCTGTTATGTATTTAGGGAAAATTGTAGAAATAGCACCAAAGAGTATATTTTTTAATAAAACACTACACCCTTATGCTCAAGCCCTGGTTTCAGCTGTTCCTGTTCCCAATCCCGATTTTAAAAAGAAAAGAATAATTTTACAGGGAGATGTGCCCAGTCCGGCTAATCCTCCAAAAGGATGTCGTTTCCACCCCAGATGTTCAAAGGTAATGGATATTTGCTCGAAAGAAAAACCCCCCTTAAGAGAGATTGAAAAAAATCATTTTGTAGCATGTCACTTATATTAGGTTTGTATTGATTTTATCTTTATTCTTTGTGCAAACATTTTCAATCAAATTGTGTATATTAATATTTTGTGTTAAAATTGTTTTCGAATTAGCAAATACGAGCGCCCGTAGCTCAATGGATAGAGCAGGGGCTTCCTAAGCCCCGTGTTGGAAGTTCGACTCTTCTCGGGCGCTCCATTATTATTTAATAATTAATATCTCCCCATGGTTATTGAAAACAAGAGAGGAAAGCAAAATTGAACAAGAAGATTAATAAACATATAAGAGAACTCATAGTAGAAGCTGTTCAGAAAGGTATCAAAGATGAAACACTTAAACCTAAAGAAATGCCGCCAATTATTATAACTACTCCAAAAAACCCAGAGCATGGTCATTTAACAACAAATATAGCCTTGCAGCTTTCACGAATAATTAAATCTAACCCCAGGCAGATTGCTGATAAAATTGTGCAGGAAATAGAAAATAGCAAGAAGCAGGGAATTACCAAGATTGAAATTGCTGGACCTGGGTTCATTAATTTTTATTTGGAAAATAATGTATTACATAACGTATTAAGAGAAATTATGCAACAAAAATCTCAGTTTGGACAGTCTGATATTGGTAATAATGAAAAGATAAATATAGAGTTTGTAAGCGTTAATCCTACTGGACCTTTGCATGTTGGTCATGGGAAATGTGCTGCCGTGGGAGATGCGCTCGCAAAAATATTGAAAGCAGCCGGGTATCAGGTAACAACTGAATATTATATCAATGACCACGGTAAGCAAATAGATACCCTGGGAGAATCTGTTCTGGCTCGTTATCAAAAGCTATTTGGTGAGAATATAGATTTTCCTGAAAACGGGTATCAGGGGGAATATATTATTGCTCTGGCGGAAGAGATTAGAGATAGATATGATGACAAATTTATAAATAGGAATGCTAAAGAAAATATAGAATTTTTTAAAGAATATGCCCAAAACAGTATTTTACAGGATATAAAAAATGACTTGAATTCTTTTGGTGTTAGATTTGATAATTGGTTTAGTGAAAAATCTCTTTATGATAAAAATAAAGTTCAGCCGGTTATCGAAAAACTATTAAAAGAAAACCATGTTTATCGCCACGAGGGAGCCTTCTGGTTTAAGGCTTCTGGTTTTGGAGATGAGAAAGACAGAGTGGTAATTAGAGAAAATGGCGAGCCCACTTATTTTGCTTCAGATATTGCATATCATGATGATAAGTATAATAGAGGATTTCATACATTAATTGATATCTGGGGAGCCGATCATCATGGTTATATAAAAAGAATGAAGGCAGCTGTAATGGCAATGGGCTACAATCCGGATACATTCCAGGTTTTATTGGTTCAATTTGTAACTTTGATAAAAGATGGAGAGGTTGTAGGCATGAGTACCAGGGGAGGGGAATTTATTACCTTGAAGAATCTTTTACAAGAAGTGGGTAGCGACGTTGCCCGTTATTTTTTCCTCATGCATAGCCACGATAGTCATACCGAATTTGATCTGGACATTGCAAAATCGCAATCGATGGAGAATCCTGTTTTTTATATTCAATATGCCTATGCCAGAATTTGCAGTATAATAGAAAAGGGTAGGGTGAATAATGTTGTTCTGGATGATAAAATAGAAGAAGAAGTTAATCTGAGCTTGCTAGATAAAAAAGTAGAGCTGGAATTAATTAAAAAATTAGCAAATTTCAGAAAAACAATCGAAAATAGTGCTGAACACTGGAAACCCCATTTGATTGCAAGTTATTTGCATGAATTGGCAGCCCAATTTCATAAATATTATACTGAATATAAGGTTCTTGGTGAGGATAGAAAATTATCAGAAGCACGATTGTATCTGGTGCATTGTGTCAAAATTGTGCTTGAAAATGCCCTGTTTTTATTAGGGATTAAAGCGCCTGAGCAAATGTAAAAATTTGAGGTTTTTATGAAAAATAACAGATTTGTAATAATAACTGGTCTTTCAGGAGCAGGGAAAAGTGTTGCCATTAAATGCCTAGAGGATTTGGATTTTTTTTGTGTGGACAACATCCCTCCCCAGTTAATACCTAAGTTTTCTGAAATGTGTCTCAAGTCTCAGGGAAAATTATCCAAGATAGCCTTTGTTGTTGATATACGAGGGGAAATATTTTTTCAGGAAATAGATAAGTCGTTGAGAGAATTGGAAGACATGAAAATTTATCCCGAAATATTATTTCTGGAAGCAAAAGATGAAGTTATTGTAAGAAGGTTCAGTGAAACAAGGAGAAAACATCCCCTGCAGTGTTCTCAGAGTATTCTCGAGAATATCCACCAGGAAAGGAAAAGGTTAAAAGAATTAAAGTCAAAAGCCACTCTAATTATTGATACCTCAAATCTAAATCCAAAGCATTTAAGCATTGAAATTCGTGAATATTTCCAGAAGGATACCAAAAAGGGAATTCACATAAGTTTGATATCTTTTGGTTATAAATACGGAATGCCAATCGATGTTGATTGGGTATTTGATACCAGGTTTCTTCCTAATCCTTATTACCATAGCGAATTGACTGAATTATCTGGAAAAGATGAAAGAATTAAAGAATATTTAATGCAATTTCCTGTAACTCGTAACTTTATCGAAAAATTCTTTACGCTTATAGAATTTCTAATTCCTTATTATGTAAAAGAAGGTAAGAGTTATTTATCAATAGCTATCGGATGTACTGGTGGAAGGCATCGCTCAGTTTTTTTGATTAACCAGCTATACCAATTTTTAAAGAGTAAAGATTACCATATTTTTGTGAGACATAGAGATATAAAAAAAGAAGAAAAAAATTATAAAGAGAAGTTGTAATATGGATTCAAGGCGTCTTCGATTCGTGTCTTTCGGAAAATGGTTCTACCCTGGAATGCGGGTTAAGCGTTTTTTGCTTGTTGTTCTATTAGGAATAATCCTAATGGCAATAGGAGTAATTTTTCTGATTGATTTATCGAGATTTTTATGGATTAAAAATCAGATAAGAAACATGTTTACTTATTATCAGATTGCCCCACACCTTTCCGGTTTTATTCTAATAGTTACAGGTTCTGCCCTGGTAATTTTGGGCATCTCTAATATAAACCGTTCAATTTTAAAAAGGATTGCACCTGAGCAAGTTGACAAAGTATCTGAAATTATTTACCTGCAGAGGAAATTAGAAAAAGGACCGCATATTGTGGTAATTGGCGGGGGAACAGGCCTTCATACTTTATTAAGGGGACTTAAGCAATACACCAGTAATATAACGGCAGTAGTAACTGTTTTTGACAGTGGAGGAAGCTCCGGCCAATTAAGAGAGGATATGGGAGTATTACCTCCAGGGGATATCAGAAATTGCCTGGTTGCCCTTTCAGCCAGGGAATCTTTAATGACTGATTTGTTTCAGTATAGGTTTAGGGATGGTAATTTGCAAGGACATAGCTTTGGTAATTTATTTATTACCGCTATGTCTGAAGTGACTGGCGATTTTCCAAAAGCCATCGAAAAATCAAGTGAAATTCTGGCAATACGCGGGAAAGTATTACCTTCCTCAATAGACGATGTAACTTTATGCGCCCGGTTAAAAAACAAGCAGCTTGTTAGAGGGGAGAATCATATATCTGAAAGCAAAGACGGAATTGAGAATATTTTTATTCAACCATCAGAAGTGTTACCATTACCGGAGACTATCCAGGCAATAAATAAGGCTGATGCGATTATTTTAGGCCCTGGTAGTCTCTATACAAGTGTTATTTGCAATCTACTGGTAAAGAATATACCAGAATCAATATGTCAGTCAAATGCATTGAAAATTTATATCTGCAATGTTATGACCCAGCCTGGGGAAACAGAAGGGTATTCTGCCTCAATGCACCTGGTAGAGTTAATAAACTATTTACGACAAAATTGTATTGATTATGCATTAGTTAATAAATCTGTATTAAGTAAGAAAATCGCCCTTAAATATGAGAAGGAGGGGGCATATATGGTTAATGATGATTTAAAAGAAACATATGAAAACAGTACGAGGATTGTTCGTCAGGATTTACTATCACAACAGAATTTTGCCAGGCATGATTCTGATAAAATTGCCAAATTAATCATGGAAATTATACACAAGGAGAAAAAGTAATAGATATGTATTTTTCTTCAATGGTGAAACAAGAGCTGGCAAGGATTATGCCCGAAAGTATATTAGAACAAAAAGGGGAATTATTGGCTTTTATTAGGTTTAAAGGATTTATTAGCAAACCTGATAAATATTTGTCATTAATTTTGGAAAACCCTATTATGATTAAGATTGTTTATTATTTGTATAAAAAAGTATTTGGATGCGAATTAAACATCAAGACTATTAAAAAAAGAAATAATAAAAAGATTTTTATCATAACTGTGCCTGATTCTGAAAAAACAAAGTGCATTTTAGATACATTTCACCTCAAGGCAAATACTCATGGAAAGCTGAATGGGAAAATAGAAGCAAAAACAAGTAAAAGCAATTTTTCTGTTGAAAATTATTATTCTCCCGCTGCATTTTTGCGTGGTGTTTTCCTGGTAGATGGCTTTGTCAATGACCCTGAAAGGATGTATCATTTAGAGATATCCTGTTATCATATGAACGAAGCTAAAATTATTAAAAATATCTTTGAGAGTGTTGCTTTTTCTGCCAAAGTTAGCCGCTGGCAAAAAAGGTGGGCAGTATACATCAAAAAGAGCGAACAAATATTTGAGTTTTTAAGATTTATTGGAGTTCAGAGAGCTTTACTTAACTTTCAGGATATTATTGCCAGAAAAGACTTATTAAATACAATTAACCGATTAGTCAATTGTGAAACTGCCAACCTTGATAAGACTATCCTTTCAGCCTCACGTCAATTGCGTGATATTGATATTGTAAAAGAGCATATAGGTATAGATAATTTATCAAATAGTCTAAAAGATGTTATCATGGCTCGGTTGAATAATCCATATGCCAGCATCCAGGAATTAGCCAGCACAATTGGTGGGGGTATTTCCAAGTCAGGAGTTTATCACCGACTTAAAAAAATTGAACAATTGGCAGAAAACTATATAATAGGAGAAACATCTATTTTTGAGAATAGAGCGGAAAAAGTAATAGGTGGAATATTGACAAAACATCAGTAAAGTTTTATTTATTTGGATAAATAGATTAAATAATGTTATAATATTTTGTCATTCCATATAGTATTATCATTATTTTTAAAAATAAATAGGGGGTAGCTAATGAATCAGGGAATAACCCTGGAACAAAGACAATCTTTAAATCTAACACCCCAGATGCATCAATCTATTAAAATATTGCAAATGGACTTGATTGAGTTGAATAAATGGTTAGAGAAAGCTTCCCAGGATAATCCAGTTTTAGAGGTAGAATTAAATCAAATTAGTGAAAAAGAGAAAGAGTTTGACAATAGGGAGTATGAAGATAAAGATAATTTAAAAGAGCATTTAAACAATAAGATAGAATTGGATGATTGGCAAGATAGAGAATCTCTTTTTTCTTATTATCCAGGCGGAAAATTTTCGAACAAAGAGAAATTATTATTAAATAATTATGGTGAAAATTTACAATATGCTGTTTTGCAAAGTACTAATCTACACGAACATTTATTGTTAAACTTAAAGATGCTTATCGATAATGATGTGGACTTTAAAATTGGTGAGTACTTAATAGGTAACATTAATCAAAATGGTTATTTGGTAGTAAGCTGCCGAGAAGTATCAAAAGATTTGAACATTGCCGAAAGAAAAGTTAAAAAAGTACTGGCAATTATTCAAAGCTGCTCATTTCCGGGGTTAGGAGCACGAAGCCTGAAGGAATGCCTTTTGCTTCAATTAAATAATCTAAAAATTGAAAATAAACAAATTATTAAAAAACTTATAATAAACTACCTTGATGAGTTATCGAAAAAAAATTTTAATAAAATTTGTAAAAAATTATATTTATCAAATTATGACATACAAAACTTATTGGATATTATTGTAAAAAATTTTGAACCGAAGCCAGGAAGAATGTTTTCCCAGGATAATGAAGCGTTTTTCTTGATTCCTGACATTATAGTTAAAAAGGTTGACGATAGCTATGAAATTAGGGAAAATAGAAATTATTTTCCATCAATTAAAATAAACTCTCACTATAAAAATATTTTGTTAGAAGAAAATACAAAAGACCGTAATAATAGAGAATCTTTATTAAATGAAAAAGGAAGTGAATATCGAAATACATTACAATATTTGAAAAAAAATTTAAATTCAGCACGCTGGATTATTCGTTGTGTTGAACAGAGGAAGAAAACAGTTCTTACCATAAGCAGGTTTATTATTGATTACCAGAAAGATTTTTTAGAAAAAGGGATTTCTTATTTAAAGCCATTATCCATGAAAGAAGCAGCTAATGTCCTTGAATTACATGAATCAACAATTTCCCGTGCTATCAATGGTAAAAAAATTCAGCTTCCCCGTGGTTTTTATGATATGAAATATTTTTTTTCCAAAGGGTTACCCCAGGAAAAGATTGAACCTATATCCAATGAAAAAATAAAAAATATTATAAAAGCCTATATAGAAACAGAGGATTGTTATTTTCCATATACCGACATGCAAATTGCCTATTTATTAAAAACAAAAAATAATATCCAAATAGCCAGGAGAACCGTGGCCAAGTATCGTAAATTGTTAGAGATACCATCTGCAAAAATACGCAGGAGATATCGAGAAAAAATAAATTATAAACAAATAAATACAGGGAGGAACAAAACATGAGTATCAAAGTTGGAATTAACGGATTTGGAAGAATTGGGAGAAATGTGTTTAGGGCTGCACTGCAAGACAAAAATATTGACTTTGTTGCAGTTAATGATATTACCAATGCCAACACATTAGCACATCTTCTAAAATATGATTCTGTCCATGGAGTTTTGGAAGAAGATATTAAAGTTAAGGATGATTCAATCGAGGTTGCTGGCAGAGATATAAAAGTATTAAGCGTTAAAGACCCTGCTAATTTACCCTGGAATGATTTAGGGGTTGATATCGTTATTGAATCAACTGGTTTGTTTAGAGATAAAGAAAGTGTTTCCAAGCATTTATCTGCCGGGGCTAAAAAGGTTATTATTACTGCACCTGCCAAAGATGAAGATATTACTATTGTTCTTGGTGTTAATGAGAAAGAATATAATGATGCGGAGCATAATATAATATCCAATGCATCATGTACTACTAATTGCCTGGCACCTGTTGTTAAAGTCTTAAATGATGAGTTTGGAGTGGAAAAAGGAATTATGTCCACAATTCATTCTTATACCTCTGACCAAAGATTATTAGATGCACCGCATAAAGATTTAAGGAGGGCGAGAGCAGCAGCTCTTTCGATGGTTCCAACCACAACTGGTGCTGCAAAAGCTGTTACTCTAGTTATACCGGAGTTGAAAGGAAAACTAAATGGAATGGCTTTTAGAGTTCCAACTGCTAATGTATCAGTGGTGGACTTGTCCGTATGGTTAAAGAAAGAAGTAACCGTAGAGCAAGTTAATGAGTCTTTAAAAAATGCTGCAAATGGCTATTTAAAAGGCATTTTAGACTACAATGAATCCCCTCTTGTTTCTTCAGATTATAACGGGAATGCATTTTCGTCTATTGTTGACGGTCTTTCTACTATGGTCGTTGATGGTAATCTGGCTAAGGTTGTGTCCTGGTATGATAATGAATGGGGTTATTCCTGTAGAATTGCAGATCTTGTTAAATACATATCAAAATAATTTAATTTTAAAAATTAAAAACAGGTATCAGACAAGGAGAATAATTAATGGAACTATTAAATTATCTTCCTTGCCTGATAATTATTTTGGAGGATAGAATAATGCGTAAACCCTTAATTGCCGGAAATTGGAAAATGAATAAAACAATTACCGAAAGCATATCTTTAGTAAAAGAGCTTATTGATTTTGTTAAAGGATATCAGGATACTGAAATTGTTATATGCCCTCCATATACTTCATTATGGGTAACAAAGGAATTAGTTGGAGATACTAATGTTCATTTAGGAGCCCAGAATATGCATTATAAGGATGAAGGTGCTTATACAGGTGAAATCTCAGCTGGTATGTTACAAAATATTGGTTGTGACTATGTAATATTAGGGCATTCCGAAAGAAGAGAATATTTTCATGAAACTTCCCAGGAAGTTGCCTTAAAGGTTCGACAGGCACTTGCATTTGGAATTAAATCAATTATCTGTGTAGGAGAAAAATTAGAAGAAAGAGAATCCGGATCAGCCAGAGATGTGGTCAAAGAGGAGATTGAAGCGATATTTGAGGTGCTTAAACCCCAGGAAGCCACAGAAGTAGTTTTTGCTTATGAACCCATATGGGCAATAGGTACTGGTAAATCAGCAACTTCCGATGATGCCAATGATATGATTAAATATATCCGGAATTTATTAAAAGAGCAATACAGTGAAAATACCTCTGATAAAATAAGAATACTTTACGGGGGCAGCGTTAAACCTGAGAATATAAAGGAATTAATGGCTGAATCTGATATTGATGGAGCACTGGTAGGTGGTGCAAGCTTAAAAGCGCTTACATTCTCGAGATTAATAAAGTTTAAGGAATAGCAAATATAGATAATATAAAAATTTTTTAAATAATAATTAAATTTCCTTGAATTAAAAGCATAAAAAATAAGCCTGTATTAACTTGATTCAATTTTGTAAATATGTTATGATTCAAAAGCATGCAAATAAGCTAAAGAAAATGTTAATGGTATCAATAATAATGATATTATTAAAAAAAGGAGAGGAAAATTAATGCCCACATGGTTAATGCTTATACAAATAGCCATAAGTATAGCACTTATTGGAGTTGTATTGTTTCAGTCAAGAAAAGCCAGTCAGGGTGGTGGGATTTTTGGCGGTGGAACCTTTGCTGATCATAGGGGTAGAAAGGGAAAAGAAGTCCTTCTGCTCAGGATAACTACTGCGATTGCAATATTATTTATGGTTTCTTCCATTATGATTAGTATTTTATAGGAAACATACAGTGTAATAGGGACAAAAAATAGAGATGAACCAATTTATTAAATCAACCACTGAAATAAAGCAATACAAAGTCGACCCGAACAGGAAATTATTTTCTGCTAATCATGATGAAATAGAAAAGGGATTGACTACTGATATATATTTTATTAGAGCACTGGAAATTCTAAAATATTTAGAATTAGAAAAAACCAAGGTAACCGCAGAGATATTTGCCAGGAAAAAGGGAATTTTTGCCGGTGCTCAGGAAGTATATAATTTATTAAAAGAGAAAAATATTAAATTATGGTCTCTCCAAGAAGGAGATTCTTTTTCCCTGAAAGATACAGTAATGAGAATAGAAGGCCCTTATGATGAATTTGGAGTTTTTGAAACAGTAATTTTGGGTATTTTGGCTAGCAGTTCGGCATGGGCTACTGCAGCCAGAGAGTGTTGTGATGTTGCAGGCGGAAAAAGAATTATTTGTTTTGGTTCAAGACATATTCATCCAGCTGTTGCCCCTGTCATGGAAAGAGCTGCTATTGTCGGTGGTGTTGATGGAGCAAGTTGTATAATGGGAGCAAAATTAATGGGGCAAGAACCACAGGGCACAATTCCTCATACTGTTATTATTATTTCTGGAGATACCGTAAAAGCGGCAAAGGCATATAATAGCTCTACCCCCAAAGACGTTCCACGGGTGATACTGATTGATACTTTTAAGGATGAGGCAGAAGAATCATTAAGAGTTGCGAATGTACTTGGTAAAGACCTTTTAGGTGTCCGTCTCGATACACCAAGTGAAAGGGGAGGAGTTTCTCCTGATTTGGTAAGAGAGGTAAGAGCTCGCCTTGACCAGGCTGGTTTCTCTTATGTGAAAATATTTGTATCTGGCGGAGTGACTCCTGAAAGAATTCAAAAGCTTAGCCAGGAAGCAGTTGATGCATTTGGGGTAGGCAGTTATATCAGTAATGCATCCCCAATTGACATGACTCTTGATATTAAAGAGGTAAAAGGAAAGCCAATTGCAAAAAGAGGAAGAATTCCTGGCAAGATTGAGAATAAAAAATTAGTTAAATTAATATAGTATCATGTATCGAGTATATAGTATCGAGTGAAATTATTGGGTAATCAGGTAATTTAATAACCCTTCAATAGGTTTTATTTATCTCTTTTTTACTGAATACTAAATACTAACGACTAACTACTATTTTAAATGCCGGGATGGCGGAATAGGTAGACGCGCCAGCTTGAGGGGCTGGTGGGCAAATTGCTTGTGGGGGTTCAAATCCCCCTCCCGGCACCAAAAAAGATAAATATATTGAGATAAAGATTTTAAGAGGATGTCTGGCTTCCTCTTAAAATCTTAAATTATTTTAATAGATTGTAAAAATAAAAATGTTAAAAAAATTCAATGCATGAAAGATCATTAGCAAGAAATATGCTAAACTTAATATTAGAAAAAATAAAACCATTTAATACGAAAAAAACAATAAAAACAATTAATATTGTTATTGGCGAATTTACTATGATTCAAGAGGATTTGCTCATTTCGGCCTTCTATGATTTATCAAAATCAACAATTGCTGAAAATGCCAAGGTTGTAATCACCCATAAACCTTTAATTGGAAGTTGCTTAAATTGTAAAAAAGAATTTTTACTAAATAAAAAAGAATTTATCTGTCCCCATTGCAAAAGTAATATAATACAAATTATTAGTGGTGATGAATTTTTTGTAAAAGATATAGAATTAAATAAAAATTAACTTAACTATATTACATAATGATTAAGAATTAATAAAAATTTATGTAATACTTTTTGTTATTTAAAAAAGATTAGAAAAAATACCTAAGGTGAGGTGAAGTTATATGGTTGTAGCTTTTATTGTATCTTTTTTGTTAAGCTTTATTGCTTTTATGATTTTGACAGCCAGTTATGGGGAAATTGCTGGATTATGGACTTATGAAGGGGTTGTAATAGCTTTAATTCTTTCTATTGTTGCAGGTTTGATTTCTGACCGGGTATTAGCTAAAGGAAGACAGTACCGACTTCTAAACCCTGTAAGATGGGCAATTTTTATTATTTATTTTTTTGGTCCCTTTTTCTTTGCAATGGCAAAGGCAAATATTGATGTTGCCTATAGGGTTATCACCGGTAAAATAAACCCAGGAATTGTAAAAATATCCACTGGTTTAAAATCCGATGCCTCAGTTACTCTGTTAGCCAATTCAATTACTTTAACACCAGGTACTTTAACTGTAGACATTGATGAAAAAAATAATGATTTATATATACATTGGATAAATGTTACCAATTTAAAACCATCAATAAAGGAAATTTGCGGTAGTTTTCCTGTTTGGGCTAGGAGGATTGCAGAATGAATGGAGCTTTTTTAATTTTCATGTTACCTGCTGTATTTATTTTAATATCTATTTTAATTGCTGTATTTAGATTTATATCTGGACCAACAATTCCTGACAGAGCTGTAGCTTTAGATACTGTCAATACATTAGTTGTTGCAGGAATGATATTACTCGGAGCAGCTTTTGAAGAATCTATTTATATAGATGTAGCTATAATATATGCACTATTATCATATGTTACTACCTTATATATTGCAAAACATTTGACAGAAGATAAGGAGGTTGACGAATAGTGACTATCTTAATTGTAATTGTGGTTATTTTTCTTGTTATTGGAGTTGCTTTTAACACTTTAGGGTCAATTGGCCTGATAAGATTTCCAGACGTATATACCAGACTCCATGCTGCTACTAAATGCACTACTTTCGGTACTATTTTTATATCTTTAGCAGTAATTATTTTTGGTTTCTATTTTTGGAGAGTTAGTGGTGAAGCAAAATATTTAGTCTTGGTACTTCATACAATAATAGCATTAGCATGTTTAATAATTACCAATCCTACCGGCGCTCATGCTATTGCAAGAGCCGCATATCGAAGTGGAGTTAAACCAAAACATGCGGTAGTTGATGATTTAAAGGAGGCAGAAATAGAATGAGTTCTTTAATTGGCTTCGCTCATATAGCAACATTAATTATGATTATTATTGGTTCAGTTTTAGCTGTTAGTCTAAAAAATATACTTCCTTCAGTGATTGCACTCTCTATATCAAGCCTTCTTCTCTCATTGGAATTTCTTTTTTTACAAGCTCCAGACGTGGCAATGGCTGAAGCCGGAGTTGGAGCGGTCTTAACAATGGCTCTTTTTATCTTTGTAATTCGAGCTACAAAAAAATAGGTAGGGAGTATATAGATTATGAAAAAAACATTTTTTGCTGTAGCATTAATTTTATTATTTGCTTTTTTGATGACCATCGCTATACAAATGAGATTATTTGGCGAGCCGGTTGCTAGCCAGATGGATGACTATTTTATTGAAAATGTACAAGCTGAAACTGGTGTTAATAATGTTGTTACTGGAATATTGTTTGACTACAGAGGTTTTGATACACTCGGAGAAGCAACAGTGTTATTTACGGCAGTTGTGGGGGTAACCGTTGTATTTAAGGGGGCTCTTAAATGAAACAAATGTCTCGAGTTGTTAGAACAATTTCAAGTTTAACGTTTGGCTATATTGTTATATTTGGGTTTTATGTAATTATATACGGCCATGTTACCCCAGGAGGTGGATTCCAGGGAGGAGTTGTGGTAGCATCTGCTTTCGCTCTGTTATTGGTAGTTTACGGGCATAATAAAACCGAAGAATTCTTAAACACAAATTTACTATCTTTCGCTGAAAGCACAGGTTTAATATTATTTATCGCATTAGCCTTTATGGGATTAGGGGTAAGCTTTTTTTACAATTTCCTTACTAATAGTGGTGGATTATTTGGCCATACTCCAGTATCTGGAGTTAACCCGGGTGATGTTTATACTGGTGGTCTAATACCTTTAATGGAATTAGCAGTGGGATTAGAAGTACTGTCTGCAATGGGTGTTATTATTTTGGTAATATCAGGTGGGGCGGCTAGCATTAAAAAGAAAAAGGAGAAATCATAAGATGGTAGTAGTAAATAATTTTCCTTTTATTACAGTTGTTATATTAATAAGTTTAGGTATATATACTTTGATATTTAAAAAAAATCTTTTAAAAATTGCTATAGGCATTATATTGATGGGAAATGGTGTAAACTTATTTTTAGTATCTCTGGGATATAGACATGAGTCAATAGCTCCAATATATACTAATGCTCCTGAAGAAACAAGCATGGTTATGCCAACAGCTCAAGCTCTTACTCTGACAAACATTGTAATTGGACTTGCGACTACGGCATTAATATTATCATTAGCAGTTGCAATTTATAAGCACTATGGAACATTGGATACCGATAAGGCCAGGAGGTTGCGCGGATGAATTTATTAACCCATATACCTGTTTTGGTAATAGTAATTCCATTATTAGCAGCTTTTGCTTCACCGATTATCGGAAAGTTAAATAAAAAAAATCTAGGATTATTTGTTTCTGTTATATTAGGAATTACTTTAATATTAACTCTAATTTTGGCAACAAATGTTCTGACTAAAGGCCCGGCAATTTATGTATTTGGCGGAGAAGATATTTCTCTTACTCACCCATCGGGATTATTTGCACCAATTAGAATTATATTCCAAATTGATGCAATGAGTATTTTTATGGGATTAATTGCTTCATTAGTATTCTTCTTAGCATCTGTTTACTCTTTATCTTACATGAAAAGCCATGAAGGTTTGGAAAAATATTATACATTGCTCCTTTTATTAGCAACAGGAATGTCTGGCATGGTATATACAGGGGATACTTTTAACTTCTTTGTTTTCTTAGAAATTGCATCAATCGCGTCAGTTGCTTTAATTTCCTTTAAAGGTACTGATTGTGGTGAGCCAGCAGAAGCTGGCTTGAAATATATTGTAGTAAGTGCAATTGCTGGAAGTATGGTTTTATTTTCTGTTGCTATATTTTATGGCCAGTATAATGTTTTGAATATGGCCACAATAGCTGAGGTTATGCAATTTACCCAATTAGATAAAATAGCATTAATTTTACTGGTTACAGTTTTAGCTATGAAGGCCGGGTCAGTGCCAATGCATATGTGGACTCCGGATTCTTATTCAGAGGCTCCCGCGGCTATCACAATGGTATTGGTTGCAGTTAGCCAGGCAAGTCTTTATGCTCTATTTAGATTTACCTTTACTTTATATAATATTAAAATGAATACTGTTGCTGTAGGTTGGATTATTATAATACTGGGTGTTTTGTCAATGTTTATCGGGGTCACCATGGCTATAATTCAAAAAGATATTAAAAGATTAATGGCATACCATGCTGTATCGCAAACGGGTTATATGTTATTAGGAGTTGGAGTCGGACTTGCCGTTTTAGCAAATCCAATAGCGCTGGAAACTTTTGGAATAAAAGCGATGGAAGGCGGTATTTTTCATATCATGAACCATGCAATGTATAAGGGGTTGCTTTTTTTAACCGCTGGTGCTTTATTTTTCAGAACAGGAACTAGAGATTTAAATAAAATGGGCGGTTTAGGGAATAATATGATTTATACTGCTGTATTTTTTATCATTGGCGCTGCTGCCATTGCTGGTATACCACCATTTAATGGTTTTGCCTCGAAATTAATAATTTATGAGTCAGTCTATCAGTTTAATCCATTATTGGCGATAATTGCTATGCTGGTTAGTATTTTAACTCTAGCATCTTTTGTAAAAGTATTCCACAGCGCATTTCTGGGACCAAAAATGGAGCAATTCAAAGATGTTAAGGAAGTACCGAAAAGCATGCTTTTTGCGATGGCAACATTAGCTTTTATTATTATTATATTTGGATTATTCCCGGATTTAGTTGTTAAAAATATAGTACATCCCGCAGTGATGGCTTTGATTAACCAGTCAAGTTATACTGAAGTTATATTGGGAGGAATGTGATATGAATATTGGTTTATTAGAAACTGGAAGCGGTAGCTGGAACGCAATTATATGGATAGTAATGGTTGTTGTAATTGGAATAGTAGTTCTTTGGGTGAGAAGTCAGGGGGAAGAAAAATATAAAAAGGATACAAATCAGACAAAACCCTTTCTTTCCGGGAATCCTGAAGTAAGCAAAGAAGATTCTCATGTCAGTGCCAGCCATATTTATTGGGGATTCACAGAAGCATTAAAAAAATATTATAAACCATTGGTGACTTTACATACAGGTGATTTAAATGATTATAGCGGCTGGATTGTATTAGTCATGGCTATTATCTTAATTATAGTAGGAGTAAGTTAACATGAAATTTAATAAAAATTTTGATCGTTCTTTATGGGTTTTTCATTTAAATACAGGTTCATGTAATGGATGTGATATAGAAATAGTAGCCTTACTAACCCCCAGGTATGATGTAGAAAGATTTGGTATTAAATTAGTTGGAAGCCCAAAACATGCCGATGTATTACTTGTTACAGGTCCTGTTAATAGAAAAATGTTACCAAGATTAAAATTAATATATGAACAAACACCTGACCCAAAGGCAGTTATTGTGGTTGGCACCTGTGGTACCAGCGGTGGTGTATTTTATGATTCTTATAATATTGTAGGGCCAGTAGATAAGCATATTCCAGTTGATGTATATGTCCCGGGTTGTCCCATCAGACCAGAAGCTATTATAAATGGTGTTTTAAAAGCCTGGCTCAAATTAGAAAGAGTAAGAAGCCAATCTCTAGAAAAAACTCAAAAAAAATAGTACATAATAAAGAATAATAAATATTGTTAATACTCATTAATATTTTACTAAATAAACTGAAAAATTAACTTATATTACAGTTTATATATAATTTATAACACAAAAGAAAAGGTTGGTGATGATATGGAATATATGAATCCAGAAGAATTGGTTTCTTTGTTAAAAAAGAATTTAAAAGAATCTATTATAGATAGCCGTATTGAAACCAATAAAGCAGGGATTAAGCAAGAAAAATATCACAATGTTTGGGTGGAAGTGAAAAAGGAAAAATTTAAAGAAGCAATAGAAACTTTGGCCAGCATACATTACCCACATATTGCTATTATTGCTGGAAATGATACCGGCGAATCTATTGATTTGACTTATTTATTATCAATCTATTATGGGGAAAGATTCAAGGAAATATCAGTAAATATTAAGGTGAGTTTAGACAGAAAGAATCCCTCAATAAATAGTATTATTGATTTAATTCCAGGAGCTCAGACAACAGAAAGAGAAATAAAAGAAATGCTAGGAGTAGATTTTGTAGGGTTACCAGATATGCATAATATATTTTTACCATATGATTTTCCAAAGAATGTTTTTCCTTTTAGAAAAGATCAAAAAGACTTGGACAAGCTTGTTCAAAAGGAAAGTTGAGGTGGTCAAAGTTGAGTAAATCAAGCTATAAAGTTCCTATTGGTCCTATTCATCCTTCTTTAGAAGAACCGATGACTTTTAATTTTGAAATTTCAGGAGAAAAAATAACATCGGTTGATTTAGCCCCAGGGGATAATCATCGGGGTATTGAATTTATGGGAAGGAATAGAAATATTGTTCAAATTATCTATCTTGCTGAAAGAATATGTGGCATTTGTTCTGCCTCTCACCCATTTGCTTTTTGCCGGGCTGTAGAAAATGCGGCAGGTATTACTGTACCTCCAAGAGCTGAATATATAAGGGTAATTATTTCTGAATTGGAGCGTATCCATTCACATATTCTCTGGGCAGGTGTTGCAGCACATGAATTGGGTTTTGATTCAGTCTTATACCTTTCCTGGAAAGTGCGTGAAGAAGTAATGGATATACTTGAAATATTAACAGGTAATCGAGTTAATTATGGAATGTTTATGATTGGCGGAGTACGGAGAGATATTACTGAAGAACAAATTCCACGTATTAAAAAAACTATAGAATATTATAAGGAAGCTTATCAAAAAATAGAAGATGTTTTTCTTCAAGACCCCAGTATTGCTTTAAGAACTAAAAATGTTGGTATATTAACTTATGAAGAGGCCTTAAACCTATCTGCTGTTGGACCTACAACCCGGGCATCAGGAGTAAAAAAAGATGTTCGGCAGGATCAGCCATATTCTGCTTATGCTGATATGGATGTTAAGGCTATTACCCCTGATATGTTTAATGGTAGAACAAAGGGGGATGTTTATGATAGAATTGTGGTTCGGGTATTAGAAGTATTTCAATCTGTTCAGATTATTGAACATTGTGTTAATAATTTACCAGAAGGAGATATTCTGAGTGAGAAAAAAATTGCCAAATTGTTGGGCACTCTCAAAAAGGCAAAAGGAGAAGGGGTTGGAAGGCATGAAGCTCCTCGTGGAGAAGTTATTCATTATGTGAAATTAAATGAGGCAGAAAGTCCGGAAGTATGGAAAGCGAGAGCTCCAACGTACAATAACTTAATGCCATGGGTACCAATGCTAAGGGAACAGGAAGTAGCTGATATACCAATTGTTATCGCTTCCATTGATCCTTGTATTGGTTGTATGGACAGAGCTACGCTTGTTGATACAAAAACATACAAAAAGCAGGTATTAACAAGAGATGAACTGAGAAAATTAAGCATTGAAAAAACCAGGAGGTTGCTACAATGATAGAAAGTGGTTTTGCAGGTTTTCTTTTACAAATTGTTGGAGCAATAATTATTGCTTTTTTTGGAGTAACAGCAGGTCTTTTATATAAAGGCGTTGACAGAAAAATAGCAGCTAAAATGCAGTCAAGGATAGGGCCTCCTATTAGACAGCCATTTTATGATTTTTTTAAGTTGATGATGAAAGAAAATGTAGTTCCGGAAAATGCAGTTCCCTGGGTTTTTAATGGTGCTCCATTGTTAGCTTTAGTTTCTACTATTACAATTTTATTTTATATTCCCTTAGCATCAGTACCGGCTTTATTGGGAAATTCAGGTGATTTGATACTAATTGCCTATCTCTTGGCAGTTCCAGCAATAGCATTGGTTGTAGGAGGCTTTTCGTCAGGTTCTACTTATGCTAGTATTGGAGCACAAAGAGAAATGGTTATGATGATGAGTTATGAGCTACCCTTAGTAACGATAATTATTGCTCTTGGGTGGCGATTAAATCTTGTTGATCCTAGCTTAAATGTATTTTCTCTTAATGTTTTAAGTACTAATCCGATCTGGGGAATAGTAGGTCCATTAGGGTTTATTGGAGCGCTGTTTTTATTCTTTACCTTAGCAATAGTAACACCTGCAGAATTAGCTATTGTTCCTTTTGATATCCCTGAGGCTGAGACTGAGTTAGCCGGTGGAGTTTTAGTTGAATATTCTGGAAGAAATTTAGCTTTATTTGAATTAGCTAATGCTGTTAAAATGATTGTAATGGCAGCTTTAACGGTTGCATTGTTTTTTCCTTACAACATATCTCATTTGCTTTCCTTGAGTGGAATAATAGCATTTTTTGTAGACCTGCTATTCTTTTTACTAAAGTTGTTTATAGTAATCTTTTTTGAAGCAACTTATATACGTGTAGCCTTAGCTCGATTAAAGATAAATCAAGCATCAATTACTTATATAATTTATCTTTCTGTAATAGGGTTAATGGGATTATTGTTAATTGTAGTGGATTATTTAATATAAAGAGGTGAATATTATGCCTACCCCAATGGTATTTGAATTAATTAAGCAATTATTTAGTAAATCTGCAACAAATTGTTTTCCTATTAAATATTATCCTGGAAATACTACTGTAACTGAATTGATCAACAAAGTGCAAAAAGGTGAAGCTAAGATAAATTCAACAGTAGAAATACCAGCTAAATTTAGGGGGAAAATTACCTATGAAAGAGAAAAATGCATTGGATGTCGTTTATGTGTAAGAGTTTGCCCGTCTAATGCAATTGAATTTCTACCAGATGAGAAAAAAATAAAAATAAGATTAGATAGATGTATATTTTGTTCACAATGCAACGACGTTTGTCCGGTAAATTGTTTACATATGTCTGAAGATTTTCTATTAGCCAACGAAGATCGATTGAGCCCAGAGATGATTGTAAAATAAGTGATTGGTTTTGATACAATTTAATATATAAATAAATAATAAAATACCACCTCTATTAAGGAGTGGTATTTTATTATATTATAGGGATATCATTGATTTTATTTTCCTTAATTTTTTTAATAATCTTATGACAACCATCAAGTACTGGTTTACTTAAGGGTTCTCCTAATTTGGCATTTATGGGCTGGATTCCAATTAACATTATTTTTTTACAATAAGGAGTTAAATATTTAATTAACAGAGGTAAAGGCATTGAATGAGTAGAAAGCTGAAAATGGGTAATTTTATTTAGGGGAATTAGACGAAATATCCCGCCAGGAAGACTCATGTTAGCAGAGTCAATCATAATTAACAGGTTAGGTTTTAATTTTTTTATGACAGAGGTATAGTTCTCAGGAGCGGATTTACCATCAATGGTTATCCAATCTGGTTGAGAAAAGTTACGGGCAATAAAAGAACCAGCTCCATCATCACCTCGAAGATTATTGCCAATCCCGAAAAGTACTTTATCTGATTTGATTCCCATAGAACAGTTCTCCTTGTAAGTTTCTTTAATATATAATAACATAAGAAAAATGTAAGCAAAAAATTGTTTTTTAAATAGTATAAAAATTTGCAGTAAGTTAGAAAGAATTGTAATATTATATTAAAATTGGTTTATCGGGATGTATTGCTTTTAAAAAAATACTTTATTGAGATTTAGTTAAAGGGGGTATCTATTTTTGAGACGTTCAAGGCGGATTTATAAGAAAAAGTCCAGAAGTAATCTGGAAACTTTAATTATTTTAATTGGTGCAATATTTATTTTATCCGTTGCTTTTTATATGGCAAGAGAAAAAAGTTTTTTACCTCCAGAAGAAATAGCCACCGAAAGGCAAGATGTAACAGAGGAGGTAATAACCCAAGAAGAGGCAGATAACCTGGAAATAGATGGATTATTAGCCCAAGGCACCCCTGGAGCAGAAGAGCCAAACCAGATAGGAGCAATGAGAGAACCTGATATTTACATAGCAGAAGAGGAAGGAAATCGTGAAGAAAGAAGAGAAACAACCCCCTCGACCGGGCAGGTATTAGAACCAGAACCAGAAACAATAGAAGAAAAAGTTATTCAGGATAGTCTGGTTGAAGAAGATGTCCATCAAGAAGAATCAAGCGTATCAGGTCCGGTATATACTGTCCAGGTAGGTTTCTTTTCGGTTGAGGATAATGCCCGAGGCTTAGCTAAAGAAATCGAAGCATATGGGTACCAAACTTTTGTTTTAGAGCAAAATGGTGCTTACAAGGTTCAGGTAGGGGCTTATTCTGTCCGGTCACAGGCAGAAAGGGCATCACAGGAGTTAAAAAACCGTGGTTATGAAATTTGGGTTACTCAGAGGTAATTATACTATAATAATTATAAGGTAAAATAAATATATAATAGGACATTATAAATAAATCATTCTAATATTTTAAATGAAGTATTTAAGCAAAGCTAAAAATAACAAAAAAAATATCCCTAAAGCAACAATTCATCGGCTTTCTATTTGCCACAGATGCTTGGAAATGTTTTTTATTACTAAATCTAAAGAAAAAAAGAAAATAATATCCTCAGCAGAAATATCTGAGATAACCGGAATTAGCGCAGATCAAATTCGAAAAGATTTAGCTTATTTTGGTGAATTTGGAAAAAGGGGAACTGGGTACCCGCTCCATGAATTAATTGTTGTATTAAAAAATATTTTAGGAGCAAGCAAGAAATGGGACATTATAATTGCAGGAGCTGGAAATCTAGGTGAGGCATTAATCCGTTATAAGGGTTTTCAGAAGAGGGGTTTTATAATTAAAGGTATTTTTGATAACGACAAAACAAAAATAGACAATAAAATAAATGGAATAAAAATCTATGACATTAAACGATTGGAAGCTTTTGTAAAAGAAAAAAATATTAAAATAGGGATTATTGCTGTTCCTGCCGAGCCTGCCCAAGAAATAGCCGATAATATGATTGCTGGAGGCATTAAATCAATCTTAAATTTTGCCCCAACCACAATTAAATATCCAGACTATGTGAAAGTAAATACCATAGATATTTCAATTGAATTAGAAAGACTGGTATATTTTTTAACATCAGAACCAAAATAATACCAAAATAGCATTTTAAAAAATATAATGGATTCTTAATACTCAAAAATAGTATAAACTATTTGGTTGGCTTGATTGAGTTGACATAGGAAATAATTGTATGATAGAATTTCTTTTGGTTGCTTGTGACTTTTTTCACAAAATATATATTTTAACAGCTTGTAATTTGTAATAAACTTTATTTTTGTTTTATTTACCAGGGAAATAGGGGATTATAATACTATATGAAAATAAATGAAATTGTTGAAATTTTAGATGCCGAAGTGTTAACTGGTGAGCTCTTTCTGGAGCAGGAAATCGAAGAATTCGCTGTAAGTGATTTATTAAGTGATGTCCTGGCATTGAGCAAAGATCAATTTTTATTATTGACTGGTTTAACAAGCCAACAGGTAGTAAGAACTACGGAGATTGCTGGCGGAATTGGAGTTGTTTTTGTTAGAGGAAAAACACCCGAACCGGGAGCTATTGGGATGGCTCGGTCACATCACATTCCTTTACTAATGACTTCAAAATCAGCCTTTGAATCATGTCGGGCAATAGTTGAGGCTATTAATAAAAAAGAGAAAAAATGACAATCTTACATTCTAAAGAGAAACTAACTTTAGCTAGTGAGCTAATATATGAAATAAAAGTAAAAGATGCCATGCATAGAGATGTTATTTTTTTTAGTCAAGATGCAACCTTTAGGGAAATACAATTATCAATGAAACAAAATAGGATTTCAGGAGTTCCTATTTTAGATGATAACAATGATATTATCGGAATTGTTAGCATTGATAATGTTATTTCAGCATTGGATAACAACTATGTTAATGATACAGTTAAAGAATATATGACTAAAAATGTAATTACTATTCCACAAAGTTACTCCCTGGTTTCAGCTATTAAAAAATTTGAAAAGTATAAATTTGGCCGCCTTCCAGTAACTAAAAATACCCATTCAAAGAAAATCGTTGGGATTATAACCATGGGAGATATTTTAAATTATCTTCTGGTCAGCATACAGGCAATTGCTGAAAAAGTAGAAAAGAAAGAATCAGACAATGATAATTTATCCACAGAAATGGCCAGGCAGACCACCAAAAAACGTATGCGTTTTGAAGTAAAAAAAGCCGATTTCGATAATGCAGGACGGGTGGCAAGTATTGTTAGAAACTATCTCCAGAAACTTAAAATAGAAAAACAGGTTTTACGAAAGATAGCCATTGTTTGTTATGAGGCTGAAATGAATATTAGTATACATTCATTAGGTGGTTATATAACTGTAGAAACTGAACCAGCAGAGGTTATTATAACTGCTGTCGATTATGGCCCGGGCATCCCTGATATTGAAGAGGCAATGAAGCCGGGATTTACTACCGCTTCAGAACAAATAAGGGCCTTAGGTTTTGGTGCAGGAATGGGTTTGCCTAATATTAAAAGATGTGCAGACCATTTAGAGCTGGAATCTTCCATGGAAACAGGAACAATATTAAAAGCTACTATTCGTTTAGGGGGATAATAATGAAATTGAGTGAAATAATTGAAAAATGCTCTTTGGAAAAAGTTGTATTTTGTTCAGATGAAGAAATTAAAAATGGTTACACCGGAGACTTAATGTCAGATGTTATTGCCAACGCTAATAATAATAGCATCTGGATTACTATACAAGCTCATAAAAACAGTATTGCTGTAGCATTAATTAAAGATATCTCGGCAATTATATTTGCCAATGAGGTCCCTATAAGCCCAGAGGTAATTAGGAAAGCTAAAGAAGAAAATATTTCTATATTCCATACTAATAAGAATTCGTTTACCATTTCAGGAGAAATATATTCATTGTTGGAGGACAAAACTGAGCAGGGTTGATTTGCATATTCATTCTTCCCTCTCTGCTTGTGGGGAAGATATTATGTCACCTCAACTCATACTAAAGCAGGCAGAAAAGAAGAAAATTGGCTTAATTGCAGTAACTGACCATAACACGATTACTCATTCCGTGCTAACTCATAAATTAAGCAAAGGCAGTAATGTGCGTACGATTTT
This sequence comes from uncultured Atribacterota bacterium, assembly GCA_964636625.1. Lineage (GTDB taxonomy): Bacteria > Atribacterota > Phoenicimicrobiia > Phoenicimicrobiales > Stramentimicrobiaceae > CAZWUL01. The sequence continues at coordinate 33,403 of CAZWUL010000003.1, forward strand.
AGGGGTTGAGTTAACAAGTAAAGAAGAAGTACATTTATTAGGCTATTTTCCTGATGAGAAAAGTATAAGCGAAATGGAGCTAAAAATAAAGGAATGTTTGCCTGTGCTGGGAAATAAGGCTTCTTTTTTTGGATATCAGCTTGTTTATGATTATTATGGAAAAGTAATAGAAGTTGACCATCTGTTACGGCAAAATGCCTTACAAATAGGTTTGGATGATTTGGTTGAGTTTATTCAATCTATCGGGGGAATTGCCATTCCGGCTCATATTGAACGGGATTATTGTGGCTTAATAAGTCAAATAGGATTTTTAGATCCCCAAAGTAATTTTGATGCTGTTGAAGTTTCTAGATTTCAATGGATAAGAAAGAATTACAAGCCGGGGGATATTATCGAAGGATTTCCGGTAATTAGTGGTTCAGATAGCCACTTTTTAGAAGATATTGGAATGTTCTATATGGAAACCAAAAATATGAAGGAATTGGATGAAATTACCGATTTTAATTCCTTAAAAAGATATCTGAGGAAAATTAAATTTGAAAAACCTAGCTGACCATCTTTTTGATATTTTCGAAAATTCGGTTAATGCAAATGCTGATATGGTTATGATAAAGATTTCTTTTTTGGAAGGAGTATTTTATTGCAGTATTACAGATAATGGTGTTGGGATTACTGGTGAAGAGGTTTTAGATCCATTTGTTACCTCCAGAAAAACCAGAAGAGTTGGATTAGGGTTACCACTACTGAAAAAGGCTGCTGAAGATACCGGCGGTTATCTAAAAATAAGAAGAGTAAATCGAAGTGGAGGTACAAATCTGGAATTTGAAATGAATATGTCACATATTGATGCCAAACCTTTTGGAAATTTACCACAAACTTTCGCTGATATTTATTCCGCCTGGCCAGATATAGACTTAAAACTTTATGTAATAAAAAAAAATAAACAAAAAAAAGTTCTGGATTTTCATGAGATGAGGGGAGAAGAGACCCTGGGTTTATCTGATTTTATTGCAAGCAGACGAAGAATATTAAATATTATGCAAAAAGAAGTAGAAGCCCTGAATATTTACTAAAGTTAGGATTAAATTGATAAGGGTATTTAAGATAAAAAATGTTATTTGCAAAAAATAAAATAAAAATATAGAACCGGAAAGGAGGAGCTATGAAAAATTTAGATGAATTAAAAATCATGCGAGAAAAAGTCAAGAGAGATTTGCAGCTTAGGGCAGGGGAGCACCGTGTAAAGGTTGTTGTAGGAATGGGTAGTTGCGGAATTGCAGCTGGAGCCAGAGATACAATGAACGAATTCCTGGAGTTGATAGAAAAAAATAAAAAAACAGACGTTATTGTCACCGCTTCTGGATGCTTTGGTTTTTGTGCTCAAGAGCCTATGATACACGTATATGTAGAAGATAAAAAACCTGTTACTTACCGAAATGTAGATAAAGAAGCAGCACAGGAAATATTTAATAACCATATACTGAACAATAAAATTGTAGAAAAATACCTATTTTCAAAGGGGAAAAAATAATGATTGAAACAACTATAACAAAAACTGATGAATTATCTGAAAAGGAAAAATACAGTCAATTAAAAGATTTTATGAGTGAAAATAAAGATAAGAAAGGTTACCTAATACCAGTTTTGTATAAAGCACAATCTTTATTTGGCTATCTTCCTGAAGAAGTCCAACAATTTGTTGCCGAAGGAATGCATATCTCAATTAGTGAAGTGTTTGGAGTTGTAACATTTTATTCTTATTTTAAAACACAGCCTGTAGGTCGGCATACAATTACTATTTGTATGGGAACTGCTTGTTATGTGAGAGGAGCCAAAAAGATTTTAGAGGCATTGCAAGATAAATTGGGTATTCAAATGGGAGATACAACAGAAGATTTGAGATTTACCTTAGGTGAACAACGCTGTTTCGGTTCATGTGGAATGGCGCCGGTAATTATGATTGACGGCGAGGTGCACGGAAGGTTAACTCCCAATAAATTAGATGCAATTTTAGAGAAATACAAATAGTTTAAATAAGGAGTAGATAGATTATGAATAATATAAGAACCCAGCTTCTTTTATGTCATGGAACTTCTTGTATGTCTAATGGGGCAGCAAGAGTGAGAGAAGCTCTGGATGAGGCATTAAAAGAGGCTAATCTGGATAAAGAAGTTGAAATAATTACTACTGGTTGTATGGGAATATGTGAACTGGGACCCATCATGGTGGTTTACCCTGATGGAGTTTTTTATCAACAAATAAAACCAGAAGATGCTCACGAAATTGTTCAGGAACACATTCTCAAAGGTAGAGTGGTTCAAAGACTTTTTTATAAGAAACCAAAGAGCGAAGAATTAGTGGCAATGATGGAAGAAATAGATTTCTTCAAATTACAGAAGAGAATTGCACGTCGAAATTGTGGAATAATTGATGTTAATACTATAGACGACTATATAGGTGCTGATGGTTTTATGGCTCTCGGTAAGGCTTTGACAGAGATGACCCCACAGGAAGTTATTGAGGAGATTAAGAAATCAGGATTAAGAGGTAGAGGGGGAGCCGGTTTCCCCACAGGATTAAAGTGGGACTTTGCTGCCAAAGCTTCTGGTGAACAAAAATACATTTTGTGTAATGCAGATGAAGGTGATCCTGGTGCGTTTATGGATCGTAGCATGCTTGAAGGTGATTCCTATAGTGTTTTAGAAGCCATGATGATTGGCGGTTATGCCATTGGAGCTAACCAGGGTTATATCTATGTAAGGGCTGAATATCCATTAGCAATTGAAAGACTAAAAATTGCTATTAATGAATTGAAAAAACATGAACTTATCGGAAAAAATATTTTAGGAACTGGATTTGATTTTGATGTTGAAATTAGAATGGGTGCAGGAGCATTTGTTTGTGGTGAAGAGACAGCTTTAATGCGTTCCATTGAAGGAAAAAGAGGAGAACCCAGACCCAGACCACCTTTTCCGGCAAATAAAGGATTGTTTGAACGCCCAACTGTTTTAAATAATGTAGAAACACTTGCAAATATTCCTTATATAATTCTACATGGAGCCGATAAGTATGCTTCTGTAGGTACTGAAAAGAGTAAAGGTACAAAAATATTTGCTCTTGCCGGTAATATAAATAATACCGGTTTAATTGAAGTACCCATTGGAATAACATTAGGAGAAATTGTATATAATATCGGGGGAGGAATACCCGGTAATAAAAAATTTAAGGCAGTTCAAATTGGAGGACCTTCTGGTGGATGTATTCCCGCACAGCATCTTAACGCAATAGTTGATTATGAATCTCTAAAAGAACTCGGTTCAATTATGGGTTCAGGTGGCTTAATTGTTATGGACGAAGACACCTGTATGGTAGACATAGCGCGCTATTTTATGGAGTTTATACAGGATGAATCGTGTGGAAAATGTACTCCCTGCCGGGAAGGCACCAGGGTGATGCTGGAGATATTAACCAGGATTTGTGAGGGCAAAGGTAAGATGGAAGACCTGGATACCCTGGAAGAATTAGCTTATCGCATTAAAGATACTGCCCTTTGCGGGTTAGGACAAACTGCCCCCAACCCGGTTTTATCAACACTTAGATATTTCAGGCATGAATATATTGAACATATTAGAGATAAAAAATGTCGGGCAGGTGTATGTGCAGAATTAGTATATGCACCATGCTCTAACTCATGTCCTGCTTCGGTTAATGTTCCTGCATATTTAGCTTATACCAAGGTAGGCCAGTATGATAAAGCCATGCAGGCACATTTGAGAACAAACCCGTTCCCTGCGGTCTGTGGTAGAATTTGCCCTGCTTTTTGCGAGTCAAGATGCAGAAGAATAGACATTGATGATGCAATCAATATCCGAGCAGTCAAAAGGTTTATGGCAGATCAGGTTGACAACTACCTTGATTGTTTCCCGGATAAAAAGAATAAAAACGGAATGAAAGTAGCAATTATTGGTGCAGGACCATCCGGACTTTCTAATGCCTATTTCCTGACAATGTTAGGTTATGAGACTACAGTATTTGAAGCTCAGCCTAAAGCAGGGGGTATGTTAACATATGCTATACCTTCTTATCGCTTGCCAAAAACTATTGTAGAAAAAGAAATCAATGCTCTGTGCGATTATGGAGTCCAGATTAAAACAAAAACAACAATTGGGGAAGATATTACCCTGGAACAGCTTAGAGAAGATGGCTATAAAGCCTTTTATGTCTCAGCTGGTGCATGGGATTGTATTATGCCTGATATGGATAATTTAGATGACCCTAGAATCTTTAGTGGATTGGACTTTTTGTCTAGATTTAATAAAAAGGAAAAACTGGAAATCGGTAAAGAAGTTTTGGTAATTGGTGGAGGTAACTCTGCAATAGACGCTGCCAGGACTGCTAAGAGATTGGGTGCAGATGTAACAATTGTATATCGGAGAACCAGAGAGGAAATGCCTGCTGATGAGGCTGAAATCAATGAAGCTGAAAAAGAAGGCATAAAAATTTCTCTCTTGCAGAACATAAAGTCAGTAAAATCACAGAAAGACGCCCTGGAAGTTGAATTAATTAACATGAGATTAGGTGATTATGATAGTTCAGGTAGGCGCAGACCAGTTGAAATAAAGGGTTCAAATTTTACCAAAAAGATTGATTGTTTAATCTTATCTATTGGGCAGAAACCTGCAGTAGCTAATTTATTCAAAAATGAAGATGTAGAATTGAATCGAAATCAGACAATTCCTACCCAAAAAGGAATAACCAAAGTAAAGGATATTTTTGCTGGTGGTGATGTGGCTTTAGGGCCTGCTACTGTGGTAGAGGCAATTGGAGAAGCACAGGATGCAGCAGAAGCTATTGATTTTTATCTAACCGGGAAGAAACAAAATTATCCCTGGCAAATAAAAGATCCTGTAAATGTAGATTTCGATCCTGAGGCAGACCCTGTTGATTATAAACGGTCACAATTCGACCTTATTCCTGTAGAAGAGAGGGGAATTCATGACGAAGTTGAGAAGACCTGGAATAAGGATATTACTTGCAGGGAAAGTGAAAGATGCTTGCGTTGTGAATATCGAGAGGACTAATATTGAAAGAAAGGATTGAGAAATATTAAAATGAAAGATACAGAAATCAAAAAAGAGAAAAAGGCAATGCCATTAGTCCAGGTTACAATAGATGGCCATAAAGTAATGGTAGAGCCTGGTTCAACCATTTTGGATGCAGCAAATAAAGCAGGAGTAAAGATTCCCACACTTTGTGCTATGCCGGAAATTAATCATTATCCAGGTTCTTGCCGAATGTGTGTTGTAGAAGTAGAAGGAATGCCCTGTTTAGCTGCTTCTTGCGTATACCCGGTTCGGGATGGCATGGTAGTTCATACTAATAATGAAAGAGTAATAAAAGCCCGCAGAGCTGTGTTGGAATTATTACTGACTACCCACCCACTTGATTGTATGACTTGTGAGAAGAATGGTGAATGTGATTTACAGGACCTGGCTTATGAATTAGGGATTAAAGAATCCAGTTTTGGCAGAAGCGAAAGAAACCTACCTTTGGATGAAAGCAATCCCTTTATCCTGAGAGACTTGAATAAATGCATTCTTTGTAGAAGATGTGTTGAAATATGTAATGAAATACAGCAATCTAAAGCAATTGGGATAGGGTTCAGAGGCAAAAAGACGGAAATTATTGCCGGATTAGGCAATAAATTAGGCCATGAAACAAATATAACAATCGGCTCTGATGAAAACCCTGATTATTCTCAATGTGTTTCCTGTGGACAATGCGTGGCAGTATGTCCTGTTGGAGCCCTAACAGATAAAGCAGCCATAGGAAAAGGCAGGGTATGGGACTTTGAGAAAGTTCACACTACCTGTAATTACTGTGGATGTGGTTGTGGATTTGATTTGAACATTAAAGACGGAAAAGTAGTTAAGGTAACTTCTAATCCTGACAGTGTAGTTAATGGAATCAATCTTTGTGTTAAAGGACGTTTTGGTAATGATTACATACATAGAGAAGACAGATTAAAAACTCCTTTAATCAGAAAGAATGGAAAATTAGAACCGGTTTCCTGGGAAGAGGCTCTTAATCTTATAAGTGATAAATTTGGCAAGATAAAGGAAGAATATGGTAGTGATAGCTTAGCCGTCTTATCTTCTGCTAAATGTACAAATGAAGAAAATTATTTATTGATGAAATTTGGAAGAGCTGTATTGGGAACCAATAATGTTGATCATTGTGCCAGGCTTTGCCATTCAGCAACTGTTGCAGGCTTAGCACAGGCATTTGGTAGCGGTGCAATGACTAATTCTATTAAAGAACTTGCCAATGCTTCCGTTATTTATGTAACTGGTTCCAATACTACTGAAAATCATCCTATTATTGCACTGGAAATAAAGAAGGCAGTAACTAAGAATGGCGCAAAACTAATTGTTGCTGACCCAAGGGAAATTGAATTAACCAAATACGCTACACTTTGGTTGAGACATAAACCTGGGACAGATGTAGCCCTTTTTAATGGCCTAATGAATGTAATAATTACTGAAGGATTAGAAGACCAAGAATTTATCAAAGAAAGAACTGAAGATTATGAAAAAATGAAAGAAGTTGTGCTCAAATACACACCTGAAATAGTACAAAAAATTACCGGGGTACCAGCCGATGATATTAGAAAAGCAGCCAGGATTTATGCAGAAGGCCCGAACACTTCTTTAATTTATTCCATGGGAATTACACAACATACAAGCGGTACAGACAATGTTCTTTCAACTGCAAATATAGCCATGTTAACCGGAAATGTTGGGAAAGAAAGTTCTGGAGTAAATCCTTTAAGAGGACAGAGCAATGTACAGGGAGCCTGTGATATGGGGGCCCTTCCTAATGTTTATTCCGGATATCAAAAGGTAACTGATCCACTGGTTAAGGAGAAATTTTCAAAAGCTTGGGGTGCTGAATTGTCTGACAAAGTAGGATTGACCGTTGTTGAAATATTAAATGCCGCGTATGATGGAAAGATTAAAGGCATATTTATTATGGCAGAAAATCCGGCTATGTCTGATCCTGATTTAAATCATGCCCGGGAAGCATTAAAGAAAACGGAATTTTTAGTTGTATCTGACATGTTTATGACTGAAACAGCCGAAATGGCTGATGTAGTTTTGCCTGGTGTCAGTTTTGCTGAAAAAGATGGCACAATTACCAACACCGAAAGAAGAGTTCAGAGATTCCATAAGGCTGTTGAACCTGTTGGTGAAGCAAAACCGGAATGGCAAATCATATCTGAGTTAGCCCAGAAAATGGGTTATCAAATGAATTACAATCATCCCTCGGAAATAATGGAGGAAATTGCTGAGATTACTCCTATCTATGGTGGAATGTTGTATCCGAGATTGGAAGAAAAAGGACTGCAATGGCCTTGTCCTGATGCAAGCCATCCAGGAACAAAATTCCTGCATAAAGGAAAGTTCAGCAGAGGTAAGGGAAAGTTCTTCCCGGTTGAATATAGAGATGCTGCAGAACTTCCGGATGACGAATATCCGTTGATATTTACTACCGGACGGGTTCTTTATCACTTTCATACCGGAACGGTTTCACGGAAATCTAAGGGGTTAAATGAAGTGTATAAAGAAGCTTTAGTTGAAATTAGCCCTAAAGATGCCCAGGAATTGAGTATAAAAGATGGAGAAATAGTGGAAGTAACATCTCGTAGAGGAAAAATTAAAGCCAAGGCAAAGGTAACTGAAAAATCTGATGATGGTGTAGTATTTATGAGTTTCCACTTTCATGAAGCGGCTGCGAATTTACTAACAAATGCCGCGCTTGACCCGGTTTCTAAAATACCAGAGTATAAGGTATGTGCAGTGAAAGTGAAAAAGATATCTTAAAGTATAAAATATTCAGCAATATAAAAGGAGGAAATTAAGTTGAGTACAGAAAAAGAGAAAATACAAAAGGTAGAAAATATTACCGCCCCTTGTAATCCACCTGCTGCAGTTGCCAATGCATTTTGCGGTATTGGAAAAGTTAAATGCGATTTACCATGGATTAAGATGATAATTCTTGGTATTTTAGCAGGTGTTTATATTAGTTTTGGGGGACAACTGGCAACTATGGTTACCTATGATGCAGCTCAGTATATCAGCGATGGTGTTGCAAGGTTTTTATTCGGTAGTGTCTTTTCAGTTGGTCTAATGCTGGTGGTTATTGCTGGTGCAGAGCTATTTACTGGAAACAATTTAATTGTAGTTGGAGCTTTAAATGGAAGTGTTCCAGTGGGTAAGTTGATAAACAACTGGTTCTGGGTCTATGTGGCAAATTTTATTGGTTCCCTTTTAATTGTATGGATTATGTATGCTGCAGAGCTTTGGAAAGTTGGTGATTTTGGTTTAGGCGCAAGAGCCCTGGCTATTGCCAATGGCAAAGTCAACATCAGTTGGGGTGCAGCTATTGCCAGAGGTATTCTTTGTAACTGGCTGGTCTGTTTGGCAGTATGGATGGCTGTGGCAGCCAAGGATGTTGCAGGGAAGATATTAGCAATTTATTTCCCGATTATGGCCTTTGTAGCCAGTGGATTTGAACATAGTATTGCCAATATGTACTTTGTACCTATGGGTATTATGCTTAAAGGGAATGCTTCAGTCGTTGCGGCGGCAGGACTTACTGACAGATTAGCCAATTTAAATTGGGGTGGATTTATATTCAATAATTTAATTCCGGTTACTATTGGTAATATAATCGGTGGAGCATTCTTTGTTGCTACCCTATATTGGTTTGTATTCTTAAAAGATAAAAAATAACTAGAAATAATTAAGAACAAATTATATATAAATCATAAGAAATGTTTATATAGATTACTAATATAGAGGGGTATATCAAAAAAAAAAAAAAAAGATATAACCCCTCTTTTAACTTTGGATGATTTTTAATGATTTAAAAGTAGAGAACTTAACTATGTTAAGCAGTAAGGAAATTCCTATCACAGTAATATTGTTGGCAGGTGGAAAAAGCAGTAGAATCGGCCTGAATAAAGATAAGGGAAAAATGAAGTTATTGGGTGTTAATTTGATTGATAGAGTAATTTCCAATATTCTTTCAGCTGGTTTATTCTTAGAAAAAGACATTCTTGTTGTGGGACCGAAGAAAAGATTTCCTAATCATCAGCTGGTCATAGAGGATATTTACCCACAAAAAGGTCCCTTAGGAGGAATATTTTCTGGCCTGTACAACTCTAAGACTTTTTATAATCTGGTAATCGGGTATGATATGCCTTTTATTGAACCAAAATTAATTCGCTATATGGTAGAGCATATTGATAATTACGATGCTGTTATTCCAACTCATAGCCAGGGATTATTTGAACCCTTGTGTGCAATATATAGCAAAAATTGTCTGGAAATAATGGAACATAATATTAAAAATGGAAAATTATCCGTAAGATGCATTTTCCCTTTTTTAAAGATACGTTTAATTAATGAAGAAGAGATAAAAAATTATGACCCTAATTTACAATCCTTCTTTAATATTAATTTCAAAAGTGATTTTTCCAGAGCAGAAGAATTAGACCGAAAGAGAAGTGAAAATAAATGTTAAAAGAAAATAGGGGAGTTCAGAAAAATATTATAAGAGTCGAAGAAGACAATAAAACCGAAATGTCAGACCTGGTAGCACGAGAGAAAGAATTAAGCATTTTTGTAAATAAAAAAAAGATTATAAGCTTGTATTGCAGTCCGGGTGATTATAAGTATTTGGGAATAGGATTTTTGTTTACAGCAGGCATATTATCAGGCAAAGATGATATAGTCTCAATTGAAACAAAAAAAGATGCAGTATATATAATGACAAAAAAAAATATTTTTTCTTCAGGAAGGATTAAGCGTATTTCCTCAATGATTGAAGTTCAACATCAGTTCCCAAAGATGTCCACTATAAAAACAAGCAATACAAAGAATTTTAAATTAAATCCCTCAATTGTTTATAGAATGATAGAAAAAATACAAGAAAAAGCTGCTTTTTTTAAACTAAGCGGTGGAGTGCATAGTTGTGCCCTGGCTGATAAAAATGGAAAAATTTTATTATTCAGTGAGGATATTAGCCGTTATAACACTATAGATAGAGTGCTTGGCCAGGCTTTATTGACTGATATTGATACCAGTAATAAGATTTTATTAACCTCTTGTAGAATAACCTCAGGCATTATCAAAAAAGTAATCTTTTCCAATATTCAGATTCTTATTTCCAGGGCAGCAGTTACCGATTGTGCTATTAAAATTGCAGATGTTAATAATATAACCTTGATTGGTTTTACCCGCGGGAAAAGAATGAATATTTATGCCCATTCCAGGCGTATTTTGATTTAATATTTTATTTTGAATGCTTTTTGCACATGAATGGTATAATTATAAACTGGAGAATAAATCAAATAGGATGATAATATATGATTAAAACTGTCTTAGCAATTGATCCGGGGAAGAAGAAGTGTGGCATTGCCGTTGTTGATAATAAACTGCAATTTATTAAGGGTGATGTTGTAGAAAACGAAGAATTGATTGAGAAAGTAGATATTTTTGTAAAGAAATATAGTATTAATAATATTATAATTGGTAGCGGGACTAATTCCAAAGAGATTACAGATACCATAAAAAAAAGATTTGCAGGAATTGCTGTTATTGAGGTAGCTGAAAAAAATACTACCATGCAGGCCAGAAAGCGTTATTTTGATTATTATCCGCCAGGCGGCTTATTGAGAATTTTGCCCAGATCATTTCTTATCCCATCCCGTCCTTATGATGATTTTGCAGCTTTGATTATTGCCGAAAGGTTTTTTAAAAATTATGAAGAAATTAATAATAATTAAGAGTTGCCATAAAGATATATATAAAACACTTGAGAGGAGATAACATTGACCAGGATTAAAATATTTTCAAATATTATGAAAAGCAATGAAGATATGGCTTCAAAAAATAGACAATTATTTACTCATTATCATGTCCCGGTTATAAATATGATGAGTTCTCCGGGTTCGGGAAAAACAAGCGTCCTGGAAAATACAATTAACAAACTGGGAAGGAAGATAAGAATTGCAGTATTAGAGGGTGATTTACAAACAGACCGAGATGCTCAGCGTATTGCTAAATATGAAGTTCAGGTTGCTCAAATTAATACTGATGGTGCCTGCCATTTAGATGCTAATATGGTAAATAAGGCCTTATCGGCATTTGACTTTAGAAAAATTGATTTGTTCTTTATTGAAAATGTAGGTAACCTGGTTTGCCCCGCTGGTTTTGATTTGGGTGAAAACTATCGTATTAATTTAGTTAGCATCCCTGAAGGGGATGATAAGGTAATTAAATATCCAGTTATATTTAGAAAATGTGATGTTTTACTGATTAACAAAATTGACCTGTTACCCTATATATCATTTAATCTTGAACGCTTAAAAAGTGAAGCTTTAAATATTAGACCTGATATGAAAATTTTTGAAATATCCTGTTTGACAGGCGAAGGTATGAATTCTTGGTATGAGTGGCTGGAAGGTTTAGTAAGCCAGAAGTGAAAGTAGTAATAGTAGTTAGTATTTAGTCGTTAGTATCTAGCTAAGAGAAGAATACAATAAAACGAGAAAATAATAGTAAAACATTTAGGCATTAAATCATGCAAAGATTTAAGAATTAAAAGAAATCAAGTAATATAATTTTTCAGATTTAAATTGACAGTTAGCGAGACATAGTTGTCCAATCTGATATAGTTAAAATCAAATAATAAATTAATATTTATTAAAAATAATTTTATTATGTAGAGTGTATTATCCAGATATTGATTTTGCTTAATGCTAAATACCAAATACTAACGACCAACGACATTTTACCCGAAATTAGGCTTGGTGATTGAAAAGTGAAAATAAGAAACCACATCACAATTAATGGAATTGTACAGGGAGTTGGTTTTCGTCCTTTTATTCACAAAGTGGCTGATGATTACAAATTGAAAGGATGGATTTGTAATTCTACCGAAGGGGTGGAATTAGAAATAGAAGGGGAAGAGGATGATGTCAAGAATATAGCAAAAATATTACAAAAAAAACACCCCCCTTTGGCCATGATTAAAGAAATTAAAGTGAAAAAAATGCCCTTAATTGGATTTAAGGATTTTAGAATAGTAAAAAGCTATACTAATAATAGCTCTCCTGTTACTTTAATACCCCCAGATATCTCTATTTGTGATGAGTGTATAAAGGAATTAAATAACCCTTCTGACAGACGCTATTGTTACCCTTTTATAAATTGTACCAATTGTGGTCCTCGCTTTACCATTATTAAGGATATACCGTATGACCGTGATAAAACAACTATGAGGGAATTTCTTATGTGCCATAAATGTAGTGCTGAGTATTCAGACATCACAAATCGTCGATACCATGCTCAACCGAATGCCTGTCACACTTGCGGTCCAGAGGTGATATTGTACCAGGGCGAAAAGAGAATAATAACTGATAATCCATTTGAAGAAGTACAAAGAAGATTAAAAACAGGACAGATAGGTGCTATAAAAGGGTTAGGAGGATTCCATTTAACATGTGATGCAATGAACGATTCAGCTGTTTCCAGGTTAAGGGAAATAAAACTAAGGGAACAAAAACCTTTTGCTGTAATGGTAAAAGATATAGATTCAATAAAAAAATTTTGTCATTTATCTAAAGGTGCTCTAAAAATTCTTAATAGCAGGGAGAGGCCAATTCTTCTCTTGAAAAAGAAGACAAAGGGTTATCTTTCAGAGAACATTGCTCCTGGTAATAACTATATCGGGGTTATGTTAGCTTACACGCCCTTACATTATTTGTTGTTTCAAAAAAGTAATTTTGTATTGGTAATGACCAGCGCAAATTTTAGGGATGAGCCTATTATTTATCAAAATCAAGAAGCCTTTGACAAACTGGTAGAAAAAGTAGATTTTTTGCTTGTTCATAATCGCCCTATCTATAATCGATGCGATGATTCTGTAATAAAATATTCTTTTAATCGAGCAATATTCATTCGTAGAGCCAGGGGATATGCCCCATATCCAATAATTTTGTCCAAAAAGGCGCGACAGATTTTCGCAGCAGGCCCTGAAGACAAAAATACTGTTTGTTTTACTCGTGATGAATATGCATTTCCCAGTCAACATCTTGGGGATTTAAAAAACCAGGAGAACTATGAGGCATATCAGGAAGCTATTGATAGAATAATTAATGTTTTTCAATTTAATCCTGAGCTTATAGCTTGTGATTTACATCCTGATTATCTTTCCACAGTTTTTGCTGAAAAGATGTCTCAAGAAAAAGGGTTGCCTTTATTGAAAGTTCAGCATCACCAAGCTCATATTGCCAGTTGTATGGCTGAAAATAATTTAAATGAAAAAGTAATTGGAGTTGTCTTTGACGGAAGTGGCCTGGGTGAAGACGGTACTATATGGGGTGGAGAGTTTTTGATTAGCGATATAAAAAGTTATAAGAGAGTAGGACATCTAAAATATAAGCCTATGCCTGGAGGAGAACTGGCAATTCACCAGCCATGGAGAATGGCCTACAGCTATCTTTATTCTTATTTTGGAGAAGAAGCTTTAAACCTAAAATTGCCTTTTATAAGAAGAAATGAATCAAATAACTTAAAATTGTTAATGCAAATGATTGACAAAAAAATAAATTCACCAAGCACCTCCAGCTGCGGACGTTTATTTGATGCAATTGCCTCCTTAATTGGCTTAAGAGATGAAGTTGATTTTGAAGGCCAGGCAGCCATAGAATTGGAATCCATATGTAAGCTTAGATATAAAGAAAATTATGCCTATAATATAATAAAAAAATCAGAATCAGCATCTGAATACATAGTAAATACTGAATATATGTTTAAGCAGGTAATCAATGATTTAGAAAAAAATGTGGATATAAAAAAGATTGCTACCCAGTTTCACAACACAGTTGCCGAAATTATCCTTTCAATGTGTGTTACCATAAGGGAACAATATGGGATAAATAAAGTAGTTTTAAGCGGAGGAGTGTTTCAAAATTCTTTTTTATTAAATCAGACTATAAAAAGAATGAACAAGAAGAATTTTGTAATTTTTCTTCATAAAAAAATGCCCCCGAATGATGCCTGTATTTCTTTAGGGCAGGCAGTAATTGCCAATGCCAGGGGCTTGATATAAATTTATAAGTAATTATGAAAAAATAATAAAACAATGTTTTAAGAGAGGATCCCAAGATGTGCCTGGCGATACCCGGGAAAATTATAAAGAAAATAGACTCTGAGAAAGCAGAAGTTCTTCTGGGAGGAATAAATAAAACTATTCGGATAGATCTTTTGCCTGATGTATCAGAGAATGAATATGTTCTTATCCATGCCGGATATGCTATAAGTAAAATTAATGAAAAAGAAGCAAATGAGGTAATTCGTGCCTGGAAGGAGATTCAATCTTGAAATATCAAGATGAATTCAGAGATAGGGAACTTTGCCAGAATTTTCTCCAGAAAATAAGAAGATTAACAAAATCAGCTATTTATTTAATGGAAGTATGTGGTACCCATACTGTTTCAATTTTTCGGTCAGGCATTAAAGATATTTTACCGGAAAACATTAATTTAATCTCAGGCCCCGGTTGTCCGGTATGTGTCACACCGGTTGCAGATATTGACCATATAATTGCTTTGGCAAAAATGAATGATACGATAATCGCTACTTTTGGAGATATGCTCAATGTTCCAGGTAGTTCATCCAGCCTTAAACAGGAAAAGGCTAAAGGGGCTGATATTAGGATAGTATACTCTCCTTTTCAAAGTTTAGAAATAGCTCAAAAATTTCCATATAAAAAAGTTATACTGCTCGGTGTTGGCTTTGAAACTACAATTCCTTTGTTAGCCAGTGTTGCTTTAAGCGCAACGGAGAAGTCTTTGAGTAATTTTTACATATTAACCCTGGGCAAAGTAATGCCCCCAATTATGAAAGCTCTACTAAAAACTGGAGAAACCAGGATTGATGGATTTATCTGTCCCGGTCATGTAAGTGCTATTATTGGTTGCAAACCATATAATTTTATTCCAGAAGAATATAATATTCCATGTGTAATTGCCGGATTCGAACCTGTTGATATTCTCGCAGCTATATATCGTTTAATAGAGTTAAAGGTTACAAAAAACCCAATTGTAGATAATCAATACACCAGGGCAGTAAAAGAAGATGGCAACCCTCTGGCAATTAGAAAAATGGAACAAGTCTTTACTAAAGTGGATTCAAAGTGGAGGGGAATAGGTATTGTTGGCAATAGTGGAGTAGATTTGCGCCTAAAATATTCAGCAATCAATGCTCGAAATATAATAGTTCAACCTGAAAGAACAATAGAAAATACGGAATGTAGGTGTGGGGAAGTGTTAAGAGGATTAATTACCCCCCTGCAATGCCCGTTATTTAATAAAGTTTGCACTCCTGAAAACCCTGTCGGTGCCTGTATGGTTTCCAGCGAAGGAACCTGTGCTGCATATTATAAATATAGTATTGAGTCGTGAGTATCGGGTATCGAGTATAAGAGAAGATAATACAGTGATAAGTAATGAGTGATGAGTAATGAGTAATGAGTAAAGATAAAATACTCTTTTTCTCCTTGCTTTAACTAAAAACTATAAACTAAAAACTAATAACTGTTTTCTTGCCTTTAACTAAATACTAACGACCAACGACTAAATTAGTATTGAGTCGTGAGTATCGGGTATGTAGAAAAATACTATGGAACAATTGAAGGTGAGAGGCGTTTTTAGTTTGTAGTTTTCAGTTTTTAGGTAACAATAGTCTTTGGTAATTAGTTTAAGAGAAGAAAAAAGAATTAGAAAAACAATCATAAAGTATACAGGAAGGGATTGACAGCTAGATGTAAGACAGGGAAATAAAAAGTGCATTAGTTATTAACTTTGATATAGACAGTAACCAACAAATTGCTAAAAGGTAGGGGCAGACCTTGTGTCTGCCCGATATACCAAAAAGGATAAATTTATTTGATTAATAAAGGAATTATTTACAAAAGAAAATCTCTACGTCTTTCCAAATATAATTATTCTAATCCAGGAGCATATTTTGTAACTATTTGTACACAAGAAAAAAAGAATTTATTTGATTTAACATGTGTACAAAATATGATCAAATTAGTTTGGATAAATTTACCATGCCGATTCCCAATCTTAATCTTAGGTGAATTTGTTATATTGCCAAATCATATTCATGCAATTTTATGGTTAAAAAATACTTTGAATAATAATGAGGAAACTAATTTATTATATCCTGATAATAATGATAGATCACCATTGCCTACTGTTTCTCTAGGCCAGATTATTCAGGCATTTAAGTCTATTACAACCAATAAGTATATTATTGAAGTTAAGAAAAAGAATTGTATGAGGTTTGACAGACGTCTCTGGCAGCGTAATTATTTTGAACATGTAATACGTCAGATCGTGTAAAAAATACTAATTAATTTTTATTAAAAGACAGATTTTGTAACTTATTTA
>CAZWUL010000004.1:0-48404 GCA_964636625.1 uncultured Atribacterota bacterium
CTCATATTGTATTGGAATGTATTGATACCCCAAACGCTCCAGTTGACAGCGATGCGGTAAATAGAGTGTTAGAAATTATTGCCAATCGGATTGATCCTGAAGGTGTAAAAGAACCAGTTATTCAGCGACAAGGCGAGAGAAGGATTCTTGTTCAGCTCCCCGGAATGGATGATCCCCAGGAGGCAGAAAGCCTTATTGGAAAGACTGCCTTGCTGGAATTTAAAGATGAGAACGGAGAAACTTTAGTCACAGGATCCTATTTAAAAAATGCTAAAACTGATTATGATCGCTTTGGTAGACCAAACGTTATATTAGAGTTTGATGAAGAAGGTGCGAAGCTTTTTGAACAAGCTACAATGGTAAATGTCGGGAGAGTTTTAGCAATTACTTTAGACGGGCAGGAGATTTCAGCACCTGTAGTGCAAGAGCCAATTTCTGGAGGGGAAGCTTCAATTACCGGACAGTTCAGTGTTGAAGAGGCCCAGAGATTGGCATTACTACTAAGAAGTGGAGCCTTACCGGTAGAAGTACAGATTTTAGAAAATCGTTCAGTTGGACCTACATTGGGTCAAGATTCTATTGATCGCGGTTTAAGGGCCGGGATTGTAGGATTATTATTGATACTCGTTTTTATGGTAATTTTTTATAAAGGTTTTGGATTGGTTGCAGATTTATCCCTGGGAATTTGTATATTATTGGTTATGGCAGGATTGGCAATTTTAAATGCAACCCTGACTTTACCAGGTATTGCCGGTATTATTTTAACAATCGGTATGGCAGTAGATGCAAATATTCTAATTTTTGAGCGGATTAAAGAAGAATTGAAGATGGAAAAGACATTTAGGGCTTCTATAGAAGCAGGGTTTTCCAAGGCGTTTAGAACAATATTAGACGCGAATGTAACTACGTTAATTGCTGCAGTTGCACTTCTTTATTTTGGGACCGGGCCAATCAGGGGATTTGCTGTAACTCTGAGTATAGGGATTGCGGTAAGCATGTTTACAGCTATAATAGTAACAAAATTAATTTTAGAATTAGTGGGACAGCGTTTTAAGAAAAACGCCTTAGTTTAAAATGGAAGAGGTATAACATAATTAATTGGTTCCCGAATTAAAAGGATAAAGATAATATTATATTTGCACTAAGATTTTTTAGGAATTAATAAAAAATATACAAAAAAATACCTTTGAATATCGCGATATTGCACATTGGAGGAAAATACATGGAAATTATCAAAAATACAGATATTAAATTTGTTTCTAAGAGAAAAAAATTCTATCAAATTTCTACTGCTATTATTTTAATTGGTATAATGTCTCTGCTTTTTCAGGGACTGAATTATGGTATTGATTTTGCAGGAGGAACTTTAATTCAAATAGACTTTGAGCAAAATGTATCCATAACGGATATTCGGGATGTTTTGGGTGAAATGGATTTAGCTGGCAGCACAATACAGTCATTATCAAGTAATGAATTTGTAATCAGGACAGACCAAATTGCGCTTCAGCAAAGAGAAGAAATTTTAGATATACTCAAAGACCGTATTGGTAATTTTGAAGTGCTAAAAGTTGAAATGGTGGGCCCCGTTATTGGAGAGTCTTTAAAGCGGCTGGCAATTTTTGCTATTATTTTTGCTTTTATTGGTATTGTTATCTATATTACTGCTAGATTCGAATTTAAATATGCCATTACTTCTATTATTGCTTTAGGTCACGATGTTCTAATTGCACTGGCGGTTCTTTCGATATTACAAAAGGAAATATCAATACCTATCATTGCTGCAATATTAACTATTGTTGGATATTCATTAAATAACACAATAGTTATTTTCGATAGACTAAGAGAAAATATAAAATTCAAAACCCGTTCTGCGCTGGAGGATACAATTGATTTGAGTATAAACCAGTCTTTAAGTAGAACAATAAATACTGCTATTACTACCTTACTGCCTGTGCTGGCTCTGTATTTTTTCGGTGGCACTTTATCTGATTTTGCTTTTGTTTTATTAATAGGAATTTTGGTGGGGACTTATTCTTCCATATGCATAGCTGGACCTTTGCTTTTAGAATTAAAAAAGAGAGCAAAGGTTTCTTTTGTTGCAACATATAAGGCTGAAAAACACAATAGAAGTAAAAAACCAAAAGGTAAGAAGCAAAAATAGAGCAATTGATGCGTATTCTGTTTTTTAAATAATTATTTGGCAAGCATGGAAAGAGGTTGAACAAAATCAAGTGGATTATTGCTAAAAAAGACGAAGAATTAATGAATAATATAGCGCATCAATTTTCCCTGGACCCGGTTATTGCCCAGCTACTGATAAACAGAGGATTAAAAGATACGAAGGATATCGACGCTTTTCTAAATCCCAGGTTAGATTATTTGGTTAATCCTTTAGACTTACAGGGAATGGCTAAAACCATAGAACGATTAAAGTTAGCCATTAATAAACAGGAAAAAATTTTAATCTATGGAGATTATGATGTTGATGGTATAACCAGCACAAGTTTATTATTTTTAGTATTAAGCACATTTAGTTCAAATGTTTATTACTATATACCGGATCGTTCTGAAGAAGGATATGGCATTAGCCAGAAAGGAATAAAATTTGCTTTACAATACCATATTGCATTGATTATTACTGTTGATTGCGGTATTACTTCTCATAAGGAAATTAAGCAACTTAATAATTTAGGAATTGATACCATTATATCAGACCATCATGAACCACAAGAAAATCTTCCAAAAGCACATAGCATTATCAACCCTAAAAGTTGTGATTATATTTATAAAGATTTAGCGGGTGTAGGTGTAGTGTTTAAAATAGTTCTGGCTTTATATAAAGTGTTGAAAAAAGACCCTAAGCCATTATATGAACACCTGGATCTTGTAGCACTTGGAACTATAGCTGATTCAGTACCAATTTTAGGTGAAAATAGAATTTTAGTAAAATATGGTATAGAAAAATTAATCAATAGCAGGAAAAAGGGATTAAAAAAATTAATTGAAAATTGTAAATATGATTGCTCGTTTGATAATTTAACAGTTCGAGACATCAGTTTTAACTTGATACCGGTCTTGAATTCAACCGGAAGAATTGATAATCCTAAACATGCAGTTGACTTACTGTTAACAGATTCCTCATATCGCGCAGATTATTTGGTTGACAAAATGTTGAAATTAAATCAGGTCAGGAAAGAAATTACTCAAAAAGTATTGAATGAAGCCAGGAAAATGGCTTCTGAAAGCAAGTTAATGAGAAGAAATAAGATTTTAGTTTTAAGTTCCAATGAATGGCATCCTGGAATAATTGGTATTGTTGCTTCGAGGTTAATGGAAGAATACTCGCGACCAGCCATGATAATTTCAGTAAGCAATGGAGTAGGGAAAGGTTCAGGTCGAAACCAGGGAGAATTTGATTTTTCAAAGGTCCTATCTAGTTGTTCGGATTTACTGGTTAAATATGGCGGGCATCAATATGCTGCTGGAATCACGATTTTAAAAGAAAAAATAGATGTTTTTAGAGAAAGAATAAATGAAATTTTGAGTGACAATCAGCAAATAAGCCTGCATGATGAGCCAATTGTTGAAATCGATGCTTTAATCTCTCTTGATAAAATGAATTGGGACTTT
Source organism: uncultured Atribacterota bacterium (assembly GCA_964636625.1). Taxonomy (GTDB): domain Bacteria; phylum Atribacterota; class Phoenicimicrobiia; order Phoenicimicrobiales; family Stramentimicrobiaceae; genus CAZWUL01. Next base: position 3,631 of record CAZWUL010000004.1, read on the forward strand.
TTGAATTATATAGAAAAATTTAGACCATTTGGCCCTGGTAATCCACAGCCGGTATTTTGTGGGTACAAGTTTCCCCTTGCTTCCTTGAAAAAGGTAGGAAAAGACGAAAAACATTTAAAATTAAGCCTTGGAGAGAGAAGAAAATATTTTGATGGAATAGCTTTCCAGATGGCTGATAAATACATTGACATAATAAATGATAATGCAATTAATATTATATTTCAGTTAGGAATAAATTCCTGGAATGGCAAAAATGCTATCCAATTAATAATCAAAGATATAAAATCCACTGTAAGGAGGATAGAGTAATATGGACCTGAGGAGTAAGATAAGAAATATTCCGGATTTCCCAGTAAAAGGGATTCAATTTAAAGACATTACAACTTTATTAAGAGATAAGGATGCGTATAAATACAGTATTGACCAGATTACTGACCATTGCAAATCATTAAAGATAGATTATATAGCCGGAATTGAGGCTCGTGGGTTTGTAATAGGGGCGCCTGTAGCCTATAATTTAAATGTAGGTTTTTTATTAATAAGAAAAAAAGGAAGACTGCCTGCTGATGTAGAAAGAATTTCCTATCAGTTGGAATACGGAGAAAATGTTTTAGAAATTCATAAGGATGCCTTTCAAGAAGGTGCTCGGATTATGGTTATTGACGATTTATTGGCAACAGGTGGAACTACATTAGCGGTTTTTAAACTTATTGAAAAATTAGGCGGAAAAATTTTAGGAGCTGATTTTATTGTTGAGCTGGAAATGTTAAAGGGAAGAGAAAAGTTAAAGGAATATGAAATATTTTCGCTTGTAAAGTATAATAAATAAAAATATAAATTGTTTTTGCAAAAAATTATAAATGTTTCTAAAACATAATTTTATTTTGGCTTCTCCTAAAGTTTCCCAGCTAAAGAGGTGTTTATGATAGATAATTCTATCAAAATTGAATCACTGATTGATAAAATAAAATCTTATAATCCAGATGCTAATGTTGATTTGGTCTGGAAAGCCTATTCGTTTTCTCAGGATGCCCATCGTAATCAAAAGCGCTATTCAGGCCAACCCTATTTATCACACCCTCTGGAAGTTGCAAATATTTTGGCTGATTTGAATATGGATGTAATAACCCTTGTATCCAGTTTACTTCATGATGTTGTAGAAGATACTCATGTAGAACTTGATGAAATAAAAGTACAATTTGGAGAAGAAGTAGCTATGCTGGTAAATGGAGTAACAAAATTAAGCAAAATATCTTTTAAAACAAAAGAAGAAAGACAGGCAGAAAACTTTCGAAAAATGTTTTTGGCCATTGCTGAAGATATCAGGGTAATAATTATTAAGTTAGCTGACAGGCTGAATAATATGAGAACTCTTAAATTTATGCCGGCACCGAAACGCTTGATAAAGGCAAAAGAAACCATGGATATTTATGTACCTATTGCCAATCGTCTGGGATTGTATAGAGTAAAGTGGGAATTAGAGGATTATTCTTTACAGAACCTGACTCCCCGGTTATATAATGAACTTGCTACTAAGGTAGCAAAGAGCAGAGCTGAAAGAGAAAATTACATAGAGTCTATTAAAAAAAGAATGTCGGAAGAACTGCAAAAATATGGTATCAAGGCTACAATTCAGGGCAGACCTAAAAATATTTACAGCATATATAAGAAAATGCAGGAACAGGATAAAGATTTTTTTCAGATTTATGATTTGATGGCAATCAGAATTATCTGTGAATCTATCAAAGATTGCTATGCTGCCTTGGGCTTGCTTCATTCAATATGGAAACCAATGCCAGGAAGATTCAAAGATTACATTGCTATGCCAAAATCTAATATGTACCAGTCATTGCATACTACTGTTATTACTTCTGATGGTGAACCTTTAGAGGTTCAAATAAGAACCGAAGAGATGCACAGAACTTCAGAGTACGGTATTGCCGCCCATTGGAAATATAAAGAAAAAGGAGAATCATTAAAAGATAGGAAATTTGAAGAAAGGTTAACCTGGTTAAGACAGATATTAGAGTGGCAAAAAGAGCTTAAAGATCCGATGGAATTCATGGAAAACTTAAAAATCGACTTATTACAATATGAGGTATATACTTTTACCCCAAAAGGAGATGTGAAGGTGTTGCCTTTAGGCTCTTGCCCGGTTGATTTTGCTTATGCAATCCATACAGAGATAGGTCATCGATGCGTAGGAGCTAAGGTTAATAGTAAAATTGTACCTCTTGACCGTAAATTAAAAAGTGGTGATATTGTGGAGATTTTGACTTCCAAAATATCAAGTGGACCAAGCAGGGATTGGTTAAAATTTGTGAAAACGTCAGGTGCAAAAACAAGGATTAAAGCCTGGTTTAAGAAAGAATTACGCAATGAAAATATTGAAAAAGGCAAGGGATTGCTTGTAAGGGAATTAGAAAAATATAAAATTTCCTGGAATGCTGAATTGGAAGTAAAGCTTGGAGAAATCATACAGCCGATGGGTTATACTGATGTGGATTCTTTGCTGGAAGCTATTGGCTATAAAAAAGTTAACCCCGCTCATTTAATTAATAAGATATTACCTCAAGAAGAGAAACAGGAAATAGAGCTGGTTAGAGAAGAGCCATTTTTAGAAAAAAAGATTGACAAAGGCGTCAAAATTGATGGTGTAGATAATATTTTAATACGATTTGCCCAATGCTGTCATCCCGTACCTGGAGATGAAATAATTGGGTATATTACCAGGGGAAGAGGAGTTACAATTCATAGAATAGAATGTCCAAACTTGAAGAATATCTCAAAAGATGAAGGACGTTTGATTAATGCAGAATGGCATAAGACTGAAAATGACTTCTTCCCAGCTAAAATTAAAGTCGTTTCTGCTGATAGAAAAAACCTTGTTTCAGATGTTTCAATGGTACTCTCAAATTTCAAGGCTTCCATTAAGCATATCAATGGTTCTGCTAATAAGAATGGAATAGCATTTCTTAATTTAACGATAGAAGTTAGTACCCTGGAACATTTAAAAGAAATTCTTAAACGGTTAAAAAGCTTAAAAGCTATAAAAGAAGTAAGGAGAATTGAGGGAGATTAAAAATAAAAGTGAGGAAAAAGTATGAGAGCAGTAGTACAGAGAGTTAGCAGTGCTTCGGTAAAAGTGGAAAATAATTTAATTTCGCAAATACAACAGGGTATGCTGATTTTATTGGGAATAAAAAAAGGTGATACTAAAAAAGAAGCTGAATTACTGGCAAAAAAAATAATAAATCTAAGAATATTCTCTGATAAGGAAGACAAAATGAACCTCTCTTTATTAGATATTTCAGGCAAAGTAATTGTGGTATCACAATTTACTCTTTACGGAAATTGCAAAAAGGGAAGAAGGCCGAGCTTTGTTCAGGCTGCCTTGCCAGAAACAGCTGATTCCTTATATAAATATTTTGTTGGATGTTTAAATAATTACAATATTCAGGTTAAAACAGGAAAGTTTCAGGCGATGATGCAAGTACAACTTATTAATGATGGACCTGTTACTTTTATTTTGGATAGCGATGAGTTACAAGGTAAATACAAATAAGGGAGTAATATGAATTATGAATCAAATTGACTCTATGTTTATAAAAAAAATGACCTTAGGTCAGTTAGAAACTAATTGTTATCTGCTTGGCTGTGTGATAACCAGAAAAGCCGTAATTATTGACCCGGCGGACGAAGATGATATGATTCTAAATATATTAAAAGATAATAATTTTTCATTAAAATATATTATTAATACACATGGGCATGCTGATCATATTGGCGGAAATAATTTTTTAAAAAATAAAACATCTGCAAAACTGCTAATACATAAAATGGATGAAGATATGCTAACCAATCCCCAAAAAAACCTTTCTTACTATACCGGTTATTCTATTCAATCTCCTCCTGCTGATGAGTATTTAGAAGAAGATAAAAAGATAGAAATAGGTTCTTTGAAGATTTCTATTATTCACACCCCAGGGCATTCTCTTGGAAGTTCTTCATTACTCGTAGATAAAAAAATATTTACCGGGGACACCCTGTTCGCAAATGGTATAGGCAGAACTGATTTACCCGGGGGTTCTCTATCAGAAATAAAACATTCGATTAAAGAAAAATTGTTTATTCTTGATGATTCTTGCGAAATCTTGCCTGGCCATGGGCCAGTTTCTACCCTTCACAGAGAAATATCCAATAACCTATGGCTCAGATAAAATTAAGAAAGTACTAATTAGTATTTAACAAGCAGGAGGAAGGTATGTTATATGATATAAAAGATATTAAATTAGCAGGGACAGGCTTAAAAAGAATTAAATGGGCACAGAACCAAATGCCAGTGTTAGAGGCTATCAAGAATCGTTTTAACTTAGATAAACCTTTAAAAAAGATTAAAATTGCTGCTTGCCTGCATGTAACTACTGAAACAGCTAATCTTATGATAGCCCTTAAATGTGGTGGGGCTGATCTAGTTCTTTGTGCTTCAAACCCATTAAGTACCCAGGATGATGTGGCTGCATCCCTGGTAAGAGATTTTGAAATACCAGTTTTTGCTATTAGAGGAATAGAGAAAATTGGTTACTATCAACATATTTCAAGAACCCTGGATATCGAACCAAATGTTACTATGGATGATGGAGCCGACTTGGTTTCAACAATTCATTCAACACGGGAAAGTTTAATCAAACAGATTATCGGTGGTACTGAAGAAACAACAACAGGAGTTATACGTTTAAGAAGCATGCAGAAAGAAGGAACATTACAATACCCTATAATTGCGGTTAATGATGCTTTAACAAAACATTTCTTTGATAATAGGTATGGTACCGGACAAAGCACAATTGATGGTTTATTAAGAGCTACCAATATATTATTAGCCGGTAAGATATTTGTTGTTTGTGGATATGGATGGTGTTCTAGAGGTGTAGCCAGCCGGGCAAGAGGTATGGGAGCCAGAGTTATTGTTACTGAGGTAAATCCTCTCAAGGCTTTGGAGGCAGTAATGGATGGTTACCAGGTGTTACCAATTAAGGATGCTGCCAAAATCGGAGATATATTCATTACCTCAACTGGAAATAAAAATGTTATTGCCAGGGAGTGTATTTCTTTAATGAAAGACGGTGTAATTTTAGCAAACTCCGGTCATTTTAATGTAGAAATAGATATTCCATCCCTGGAAGAAATGTCCATAAGTAAGGATATAGTTCGGGAAAATGTGGTTTTATATAAATTAAAAAATGAAAGGAGAATTTATTTGCTTGCGGAGGGGAGACTGCTAAATTTATCTGCTGCTGAAGGGCATCCCGCTAGTGTCATGGATATGAGTTTTGCTAATCAAGCTTTGTCAGTAGAATACCTGTTAAATGAAAGTAAGGCACTAATGAAACAGGTTTATTCAGTACCAAGAGAGATTGATGAAGGCATTGCTTGCCTTAAACTTGAAAGCATGGGGATTAAAATTGATAAACTTACAGTTGAACAAGAAAAATATCTGTCCGGCTGGCAGGAGGGTACTTAATTTAATTTTTTCTTCTCTCATTCATCTTGTAGTTTAACAAATGGTGAATAAACTAAATAACTGGAATTATCTTAAAGAGGGTTTTCTTAATCTGATTTACCCATATAGCTGTGAGATTTGTGGGAAAAAAATCAGGGAATCAAAAGGGTATGCAATTTGTGATAATTGTTTTAAAAAAATAAAGTTAATATCATTTCCATTTTGTTACCAATGTGGGAAACCATTATCACCTATGGTATCATTTGAAGAGAAAGCTTTATGTACAAGTTGTAGTGTAAAGAAGAAACACCTGTATTTTAATCGCTCAATAGCCTATTATCAAGATGTAATGAGAAAATGTATTCATTTACTAAAATACAAAAAGCAGGTAAAATTAATTCAACCATTAGGGAAGCTGATAGTTGATTTTTTAGAATATAGTAATCCCTATAATTTAAAAGAAATTGACTTAATAATACCTATTCCTTTATTTAAAGATGATTTCGAAAAAAGAGGGTTTAATCAAAGTGCATTATTAGCTAAGTATGTTGCAGGTTATTTCTCTATAAAATATTGTGAAAATTGGTTAATAAAGGATAAAAGAAATGCCTCACAAGTAGGATTATCAAAAAATGAGAGAAAAAATAACGTGAAAGGTGTTTATACTGTTGATGCATCCTGGTCATGCTGTAAAAAAGATATTTATAATGTTCTTTTGATTGATGATATATTTACAACAGGAGCAACCATCGAAGCTTGTTGCAAGGAATTAAAGAGGGCAGGAGTAAAAAATGTTTTTGCATTGACATTAGCAAGAGGAAATTAAATTCCCTCCTTAGAGCTGTGGTTGAAAATCGATGCCAGCCGCAGGCGAAACGATCCACGTAAGGTAACGATTATTAGTTGCTGAGCATGGTGCGGTTTTGGAGTAAGTCCTGCCTTATCATGGACATGGTAAGAGAAGAGTATTAGTGAAAAGATAGCGAACCTCTCAGCAGGCGAGTGTGGGGTAAAAGACCAGGTCAGTCTAAGGAGGGAAATTATTGTATAATAGATTGGAAAAAACACACCTAACAATGTTATTATAGTAGATATAATTTAAATTATTGCATTAAAAAAAAGATAAATTATTTTATAATATAAAATATTAAGAAGCTAATTGTCAGGGCGATTATGTTTGACTATTACGAATTGTCCAAAGGAGGTACAAAGTAATGAAATTAATTATAAAGGGTAAACAAGTAGATGTAACAGATTCGGTAGAAAATTATATCAGAAAAAAAATGGCAAAATTGGACAAATATTTTGATCAGATTATGGATGCAACAGCAACTGTAAGCGCAGAAAAAAACAGGCAAATATTTGAAGTTACTTTGCAGGCAAAAAAAGCAATAATAAGGGCAGAAGAAGAAAGTGACAGTATTTATACCTCAATTGATAGAGTAGTTGAAAAACTTGAAAGGCAAATCATCAAATACAAAGAAAAACTTTATAGTAAGTCATTTGGCGAACAGAATAAAGTAAAGGAAAATAATAAAATGAAGAACATGGAAACAGAAGCTGCTAACCAGGATTCAGAAGATGTAAAGATTGTAAAAATGAAAAAATTTGTTATTAAGCCCATGTCTCCTGAAGAAGCAAGCTTGCAGATGGAATTATTAGGCCATAGCTTCTATGTCTTCAATAATGAAGCAACTGACCAAATTAATGTGCTATATAAAAGAAAAGATGGTAATTATGGCTTGATAGAGCCTGAAATATAAAAAAAAGAGAAAGAGGGGAGCTAATGAATAATATTCCAGTAAAGGATTTTAGAAATTTTATTATTTCACCCCGCTTTGCTTCCAAAGTAGAAGAAATCGAAAAATCCATCAATAAATTAAATGGTATATTGTTTTCCAAGATTGTATTAGCCAATAATCAAGAGATAAAAGAAATTCATATTATTACTAAGGATTATTGCAATCCTAAAAAGATTAGCAGGGATATTGAATCACTTCTAATTGCTCAATACAATATTGCCATTGATTATCGCAAGATTAGTATTGCTCAGGTAAGAGATGAGAAAGATTATTCAAATAGATTGAAATTTTCTGATATTAGCGTTTCTTCAAATGAGGAGCAATTGCGGGTTAATGTAAAGCTGGAAAATAAGGACCGGGTATATGAGGGGAAAATTGATTGCACAAATTGGACTAATAATAAGGAGTATATTATTGCCCGCGCTGCATTAGATGCCATAACATCTTTTATGAATGGGAAAATATTTTTCCAGGTTGACGAAATAAAAAAATTACAGATGGACGGAAAAGAAATTATTTTAATATCTATAAACCTGATAAGTTCACAGGGTAAAGAGAATTTAGTAGGAGCTGCGCTGGCGGGAGGTAACCAAAATAAAACAATAGTCAATGCTATCCTGAAAGCGGTTAATAGAAGAATACTATTTAAATAAAATGCGCTATTACGATTTAACTAGAAGATAGGTCGGTAATTCTTAGGAAAAACCATTTAAGAGGTAAAACAGTAGCAAGAGAAATTTTCTAATGAGCGAAGCGAAGCGGTTTTGCTTGTTCTTTTTAGGACAAAGAAAAACCGTGGAGGTGCACTATGAAAATTAATAAAGCTAAATTAATCAGCTTTTTAATCAGTGTCATGGCCTTGCTACTGGCCGGTGGCGCAAGATTTAGATGGTAACTTGCTAAGAATAGCCGACCTATCATTTCTTTATATTTAGGTGAATGACATTGAACAATAAGTTAAAAATATATATATTCTTTACTGCAATAGCAGCAATCTTTCTCTTTGTGTATTTAATTCCGACAATACCTGCTATATCAGAAATATGGTTACCTCTATTATTTTTTATTATTATTTCGATCATGGCAGAGTTTATACCCGTTTCCCTTCCTGAAGGGGGAGAGATTACCATTACCTTCCCAATTGATTTTGTAATAATCTTGGTCTATGGACCTGGAATGGCAATGATTGTATCAGCATTTAGTACAATTGGACTGTTTTTGAGTAAAAATACTAAAAGAGTTGATAAAATATTATTTAATGCCTCGCAATTCTCCATTTCTTCTGGAATAGCAGGAATTATATATTCTATTTCTGGAGGTTTATTTGGACAACAAAATTTTATTAATTTTGTATTACCTGCAACTTTATGTGCTCTGGCATATTGTATTATAAACTCTTTTTTAGTTACTGGAATCATTTCACTTGATTCTGGAATGAAGCCTTCAAAGGTATTCAGGATTAATATTAGGGAAGTTCTGCCCAGTTATTTAGCAGAAGCTCCTCTGGGTTTTATAATGGCAATAATCTATGTGGAAATCGGAATTTTGGGAATTCTACTATTCTTCTTTCCATTGTTGTTGGCAAGGCGTTCCTTTGAATTATATACCAAAATGCAGAAAATGTATTTAGATACCATTAAAACATTGGCTGCAGCTATTGATGCCAAGGACCCTTATACCCATGGTCACTCTGAAAGAGTTTCCATGATGGCGGTTAAGTTGGCTAAGAGATTGGGTTATTTAGAGCCAGAAATAGAGTTTATAGAATATTCAGCCATATTGCATGATATTGGCAAAATTGGGATTGAAGATAGCATATTGGGTAAAAAAGCTGGTTTGACTGAGCAAGAGTATGAAAAGGTAAAGCAACATCCAATTATCGGTGCAAGAATTATTGAATCTATTGAATTTTTGAAGAAATGTTCCACTACGGTTTTACATCATCATGAGCGTTATGATGGGAAGGGATATCCCGATGGCTTAAAAGGGGAAGAGATTCCCAAATATGCTCGCTTGTTAGCCGTTGTTGATTCCTATGATGCCATGAATTCAGATCGTCCTTATCGGAAGAAGCTATCGGACCGGGAAATATTAAATGAGCTGGAAACTCAGGCAGGCAAGCAGTTTGACCCGGATATGGTAAAAGAATTTATTTCTCTCATAAAGAAAAAGGGGATCAAGTAATGCTATATCTATTAATTATTATTTTTTCGATTATAATTGCTCTTTTGAGAGGCGGGGAAATGGATAAATTATCTCACATTTCTATTAACGGTGTCTATATATTTGCAACTGCTCTCTTGTTAAGAGTTTTGATTTGGATTTTTGAAGCACTTGGATTTTCACCTTTCTTCCAGTATAGCTCTATCCTGTTGATAGCATCTTACCTTTTACTGGTATATATTTCTTTTAAAAACATTAATTTGCCGGGATTCAAATATATCGCACTAGGATTAATTTTAAATTCATTTGTAATTATTGTAAATGGCGGTAAAATGCCGGTAATAATAAATCAACAGGCCAATCAATATTTAAACCACGCAAATTTATCGGGAAATGGAGAGTATATCATACATATATTAAGAGATAGTAATACCTTGTTTGCTTTTTTGGGAGATGTTATTATGTTGCCAAAACCATTGCCCGATACTTCGATTTTAAGCGTGGGGGACATTATGATTTTTATCGGACTTTTCGTGCTTATCCAGAAAACAATGATGCAAGAAGAAGGTTTGCAGTAGCAATATATGTGTGTTATTATATGAACTTTCGAAATAGAAAGAAGGTATTAATTGATAAGGGGATGATTTAGAATGCTTAATATTGCCAAGAAAATATTCGGGGACCCAAATGCCCGTGAATTAAATAAAATTAAACCATTAGTAGAAAAAATTAATCAAAAAGAAGAAGGAATCACAAAGTTAAGAGATAGTGAACTAAAGAGTAAAACCGAAGCCTTGAGGGAAAAAATTAAAAATGGCATAACTATCGATGAAATATTGCCGGAAGCGTTTGCTGTAGTCCGGGAAGCTGCAAAAAGAACTGTAAAAATGCGCCATTTTGATGTTCAACTTATCGGAGGTATTGTTCTTTACCAGGGCAAAATAGCAGAGATGGCTACCGGGGAAGGGAAAACTCTGGTTGCCACATTACCAGCTTACCTGAATGCATTACAGGGCAATAGTGTCCACATTGTTACTGTCAATGACTATTTGGCAAAACGAGACCGTTTTTGGATGGGCCCTGTATACGAATTTTTGGGATTAAAAGTCGGACTTATCCAGCATGATATGAATACAGAGCAAAGAAAAGAAGCTTATCAAGCAGATGTTGTTTATGGAACCAATAACGAGTTTGGTTTTGATTATCTAAGAGATAATATGAGTGTTCGTGCCGAAGATATAGTGCAGAGCAGTCATGATTTTGCTATTATTGACGAAGTTGATAGTATTTTAATTGATGAAGCACGAACTCCACTCATTATTTCCGGGCCTACTGAAGAATCTACAAAAAAATATTTCCAAATAGATAAATTGGTATATCATCTAAAGGAAGAGATTGACTATAAGATTAATGAAAAGGAAAGAACAGTTTTTTTAACTGAAAAAGGCGTAGCAAAAATGGAAAAACTGCTGGGCACCGATAATTTATATGCACAAAATAATATGATTTTACAGCATCATATCATTCAAGCTCTTCGTGCCCATAAATTATTTAGAAGAGATGTAGACTATGTAGTGAAAGATGGCGAAGTTGTTATAGTAGATGAATTCACTGGCAGATTAATGTTTGGCAGGCGGTATAGTGATGGATTACACCAGGCAATAGAAGCAAAAGAGAATGTAACAATTGCCAAAGAAAGCCAAACTCTGGCAACAATTACTTTCCAGAATTTTTTCCGTTTATATGACAAGCTCGCTGGCATGACCGGAACTGCAAAAACGGAAGAAGATGAGTTTATCGAAATTTATAATTTGCCTGTAGTGGTTATACCTCCAAATAAAACATTGATAAGAAACAGTTATCCTGATGTTATTTATCGGACGGAAAAGGAAAAATTTAATGCTGTTATCCAGGAAATAAAAGAGCTAAACAAGCAGGGCAGACCGGTTTTGGTAGGCACGGTTTCCATAGACAAATCTGAAAGAATAAGTAAGTTGCTCAAACAGGAAAAAATTGAACACAGTGTTCTAAATGCCAAAAATCACGAAAAGGAAGCAGAGATTGTTGCTGAAGCAGGCCAAAAAGCCAAAGTAACTATTTCTACTAATATGGCAGGACGCGGTACTGATATCGTTTTAGGAACAGGAGTTGCAAAATTAGGCGGATTACATGTTGTAGGTACGGAAAGACATGAAAGTAGAAGAATTGATAATCAGTTAAGAGGCAGATCCGGACGTCAGGGAGATCCAGGTTCCTCCCGTTTTTTTCTATCCCTGAAGGACGATTTAATGCGTTTATTTGGGTCTGATCGTATTTCTGGTTTTATGGAAAAATTAGGAGTGGAAGAAGGTACGCCAATTGAGCATCCTTTTATAACACGTTCCATAGAGGGGGCACAAAAAAGAGTTGAGACCAGGAATTTCGAAATAAGGAAACAATTATTAGAATTTGACAATGAAATGGAATACCAGCGCAGGATTATTTATGAGCAGCGAAAAACTGTATTGCTTAGTAATAATGTACAGAGTATTGTAATGAATATGATTGAAGATACTATTTTAAATATGATTCAGCGCTACACTAACAAAGAGACATATCCCGAAGAATGGAATTTAAAAGTCTTACAAGATCATGTTTATGATACTTTCGGTATCAAAATAAAGTTACCAGAAGATATAACAAATTTAACTGTGGAAAAATTGCAGGAAGATATAATAAACAAAGCTAAAGAAGGTTATCAAAATAAAGAAAAAGAGCTTAGCATCCATTTAATGAGAGAGATAGAAAAAATGATTTTATTGCGGATAGTAGACCGCGAATGGAAAGATCATTTAAAAAGATTGGATGACTTGAAACAAGGGATTGGCTTGAGAGCTTATGGACAGAAAGACCCACTTACTGAATATCATTTTGAGGCGCATAATATGTTCCAGAATATGGTTGAAAATATCAAGGAGGAAACTGTTAAATTTATCTATCGTGTGAAAATTAAACAAAGGCCACAAATGACTGAAGAAAAACAAGAAATATCACTACCAAAAGATGATTATAGTGAAAAGGCTTCTATTCAGAGCACATCAAAAAGGAAAAATGAAAAGAAGGCAAAGAGAAAAAAGATAGGAAGAAACGACCCATGTCCGTGTGGAAGTGGGAAAAAATATAAACATTGCTGTGGCAAGAATAAATAATAGACAAGGAGCTTTATTATGGATATCGCCAGTGTTGAAATAAATACCAGAATAAACCAGTTAAAAAGGAAAATTGAAGAAATCAGGAGACATCTTTGAATTAGATAAAAAGGAAAACAGGATTAAAGAAATCTCTAATATAATGAGTTCAAATGCATTCTGGGATGACCAGGCAAAGGCAAACCAGATATCTAAAGAATTAAAAGATTTACAAAATATAGTAGAAGATTTCCGGGTTTTAACTGAAAAAATCGAAGAATTAGAAATCTTGTACGAATTGAATTGCCAGGAAAATAATTCGGAAGTATGGAAAGAAATTATCCAAAAAATAGGAGTATTGGAAAAAGAAGTAAGCTCACAGGAAAGAAACTTATTTTTTGATGGTGAATATGATAAAAACAATGCCATTATATCCATTCATCCTGGTGCGGGTGGTACTGAATCCCAGGATTGGGCCGAAATGCTTTTAAGGATGTATCTCAGATGGGCAGAAAAAAATTCTTTTAAGACTGAAATAGTTGATTTTCTCCCTGGGGATGAGGCAGGAATAAAAAGCGTTACTTTTACCGTTAGTGGTAAAAATGCTTTTGGATTGTTGAAATCCGAAAAAGGCATACATCGTTTAGTGCGAATCTCGCCTTTTGACTCTAACAAAAGAAGACATACTTCATTTTCATCAATTGATGTAATACCAGAGGTAGAGGAAGATATGGAAATTGAGATAGATGAATCTGATTTACGTATAGATACTTATAGATCTACCGGGGCAGGTGGTCAACATGTAAACACAACAGATTCAGCAGTCAGGATAACTCATGTTCCCACCAATATTGTTGTGCAATGTCAAAATGAAAGATCACAACATAGTAACAGATTAACAGCTATGAAAATATTAAAAGCTAAATTATTTGAGTATTATCAAAAGAAAAAAGAAGAAAGTATACAGAAGCTTAATGGAGAAAAAAAAGAGATTGCCTGGGGAAATCAAATACGATCCTATGTATTTCAGCCATATCAAATGGTTAAAGATCATCGGACAAAAGCAGAAAGTAGCAATGTGCAGGCAGTAATGGATGGTGAAATACAGGGTTTTATTGATGCTTATTTAAGATATTTTAGCAAAGTTTCTTAAATGTAAAGTAGAAGGAGGAAAATTTTTGGTGATAAAAGATAAGAAAATAAAAACATTTTTAGACACCTTGGCTTCCAAATCTCCAACCCCGGGAGGAGGTAGTGCTGCAGCCGTGGTAGGCGCGATGAGCGCAGCTTTACTTTCCATGGTTGGAAATTTAACTATAGGAAAAGAAAAATATCTAGATGTAGAAGATGATATAAAAAATTTATTAAAAAAAACTGAGATATTAAGGGCTGATTTTGAAGAGCTTATTGAAAAAGATGTTGATGCTTTCAACCAGTTTATGGCAGTCATGAAATTACCTAAGGAAACAAAGGAACAGAAAGAAAATCGAAGCAAAAAAATGCAAATAGCTCTCATAGAGGCAGCCAATGTACCTTTAGAAATAGCTAGAAAAAGTTTTGAGGTTCTTAATATCTGTCAGGAAGTTGCAGCGAAGGGTAATAAGAATGTTATTAGCGATGCAGGTGCAGGAGCAATTCTTGCTGAAGCAGCATTCGAGAGTGCTATCCTTAATGTTAAGGTTAATTTAGGGATGATTAAAGAAGAAAAAATTAAGAAAAACCTGACGAAGGAAATTGAAAAACTTAATAATTTGGTAAAAGGGGAAAAAGATAAAGCAATAGTTGCAGTATTAGAAAAAATATAATTTATTAAAAATAATTTGGCAAGTTTGTACTAGTAATAATTAAAATAAAAAATGATTATAGAGAATATTTTATTTAATTTAATAAAATTATCAGAATATTTAAATTTTCTGGTAATTTTATTTTTTTTATTATATAATAAAATGAAGGATGTTTTGCACCATTTATAAATCCATGCAACAAAAATTGCATATAACATACAATACCCTATAGATACCTTACCTTTTATAGATATGTATTGGATACGGTGAATAAATGAAACATAATAGGCTAACACTGCAAGAAAAAATTCAAAAGAATTTTAACATCCTAAGTTCAAGCCAGAAAAAAATCGCTTATTACCTCCTTAGTAATTATGACAAAGCAGCTTTTTTGACTGCAGCAAAATTAGGTAAAGAGGTTGGTGTAAGTGAATCAACTGTCGTTAGATTTGCAGATATATTAGGATATAATGGATACCCGGAATTGCAAAAAACGCTTCAAAATATTGTCAAAACTCACTTAACAACTGTTAATCAATTGAAAAATTCAATTACCAGTGTATATAAAGGGAAAAATGTATTATATCAAGTTTTGCAATCTGATTTAGATAATTTAAAAAATACAATGAATGAAATTTGTCCCCATTCCTTTGAAAGATTGATTGAATATATCTTAAATGCTGAAGTAATATATATTGTTGGCTTAAGGACTGCAGCCTCAATGGCACTCTTTTTTAATCAGGCATTGAGTTTATTTATGAGAAACACAAAAAGCATAACCTATGGAATGGAGGATTTGTTTGAACAAATAGCCGGAATAAATGAAAAAGACTTGCTAATTGCCATCAGTTTCCCTCGTTATACTTTAAGAACTGTTGAAATAGTTGAAATTGCAAATAAGAAGGGCACGAAAACTGCTTCGATTACTGACAGCATTGTATCCCCAATTGCTCAAAAGTCAGATGTAACCTTAATTGCAAAGAGCAATTTGAATTCTTTCATTAATTCCTACACAGCGCCTTTAAGTATTATAAATGCAATAGTTACCGCTGTAAGTATAAAAAGAGGCAAACAAACTTTAAGGAAATTGTCTGAATTAGAGAATATGTGGGATATGCATCATGTTTTTTATTGATTTGAATAGATATTTTGTAAAAAGAAATAAAACAATTTATGAAAAGGAGACTCAAAATGCAAATTAAAGATGAACAAAAGGAAGAATTATGGTCCGCCCAGCCGGAAATATTGGAAATTTTAACCACTAGTAAGGATATTAATGAAGCTAGGGCCAGGCTCTTTAACTTCTGCAAAAATCTGGAATGGGCTTACCGGGAAGGAGAAAAGCCTTTACATAAGTTAGATTATAGCATCACTCTAGAAGCAATCAAAGTGTTTACCAATATTATTTCCTTACGTAATGAGAATATCGCTGGAGTAAGCACTCTTAAGTGTTTATGGGAGTTTGCAAATAATAAAAATAAATCAGAGATATCAGATGGCTTCATCAAGGAAATAAAACATTTATTACTGGCAATGGCAGGTAAAGCCAATTTAGCCCGCGGTTGGCTTGGCCCCATTTTAGAGAAAGATGGAATAAAAATGATTGACTTCCAGAAAATCAAGGGCAGAGAAGCAGCTAAAGCCCGTTCAGAATACCTGGATAATCTATATAATAAGGTAAATGATTACCTGAATCGTTACCCATCAGGACTGGATGAATCCTTAATTGTCCAGCGTAATGATAATAAAAAGAAGATAATGGAGTACTTTTCAGCCAGTGAGGAGGACTGGTATGACTATAACTGGCAAATAAAAAATATTTTCAAGGATGAAAAAGGATTACAAGATTTAAAACAACTTGTTCCACTAACAGATGATGATGCTGAAGCAATCAGGCTTTCTCTAAAACAGGGTATACCTTTTGGTATTACTCCCTATTATCTGTCCCTGTTTGACTTTACCCGGGTAGACCGTAAATACGACTATCAGGTCCGCTCCCAGGTCATCCCACCTATGCACTATGTGCGTTTGATGGAAGAACACCGCCAGGAGCGCAGCTATTACTTTGATTTTATGGGTGAGCACGATACTTCTCCTGAGGAGCTTATCACCCGCCGTTATCCCATGATATCTATTTTAAAGCCTTATGACACCTGTCCGCAGATATGTGTATATTGTCAAAGGAACTGGGAAATAACCGGACCTATGTTACCTGAAGGAATGCCCACCAAGGAAAAGATTGACAATGCTCTTAGCTGGTTTTCTGATCATCCAGCCATGCATGATGTTTTGGTTACCGGAGGAGACCCACTGGCTTTAGATGATGAGCTGATAAAATATATAATGGATAAACTATGTTCCTTCAAACAAGTCATCAATATTCGCTGGGGCAGCCGTATTTTTGTCACCTTGCCTTACAGAATTACCAACAAGCTGGCTGATCTGTTAGCTAGCTATGTAGTGCCCGGTAAGCGCAATGTAGCTATGGTAACCCATATTGAAAGTGCTGCCGAGGTTACCCCGGATTTGACAGAAGCGGTGAGCAAGATGCGCAATAAAGGAATTTATGTATATAATCAATTAGTGTATACTTTAGAGACCAGCAGACGCTTCCAGAATGCCTCTACAAGAATTGCTATGAAAAAGGCAGGGGTTGATCCATATTATATCTTTTACCCCAAGGGTAAAGCCGAACACAAGGATTACCTGGTTCCGGTAGCTCGCCTCTGGCAGGAACGTAAAGAAGAAGCCCGCTTACTTCCTGGGATCTTTCGGACTGATGAGCCTGTCTTTAATGTACCACGTCTGGGTAAGAATCATATCCGAGCCTGGCAGGACCGTGAATTGATTGCCCTTACACCGGAAGGGCAGCGGGTCTACTTATGGCATCCCTGGGAAAAAGGAATTGCGCCTGTAGAGCCATATGTATACCGTGATATTAGTATTCGAGATTATTTAGGTGAGTTAGAAAATCGTGGTGAGAATGTTGATGAATACAGTTCGATATGGTATTACTATTAAATTAATTATAATAAAATAATCTTACTAACAAGGCCATAACAATAGCAAAAAAAGATTGGAGGTGATTAAAAAAGCAATTAAGAAAAAAAGTAGGAAAAATATAAATAAGAGTTAAATTATGAAGGAGGAAAAAATGAGAAAACCATTAAGTATGTTTCTGGTAACTATGTTAGTATTTTTAGCGTTTACGGGATTTGCTTCTGCAATGACTTTTTTAACTTTTGGAACTGGAAGCCCTGGAGGAGTATATTATCCTTTGGGAGGCGCAATGGCTGATTTATGGTCCAGAATGCTGGATGTAGATGCTACTGCACAATCTACTGCTGCTTCAGTAGAGAACTGTCGTTTGGTTGGAAGCAATGAAATTCAGCTGGGAATGGCAATGGGAGATGTGGCTTTTAAGGCATATAATGGCACAGATCAATTCGAAGGAGATGCTCAGCCAATTCTTGCGCTATTCTCAATGTATCCAGCTCTCCAGCATTTTATTAGTATTGACCCTGATATAAAATCAGTAAGAGATTTGGAAGGAAAAAGAGTTTCGGTAGATGCCCCTGGAAGTGGATGCGAAACCATGGCCAGATTAATTATAGAAGCAGCTGGTTTATCCTATGATGATATGCAGGTTAGCTATTATTCACAACCGGAAGCTGCGCAGGCTATAAAAGATAGAAATATCGATGCGCTGTTCTGGAATTTCTCATATCCTGGCTCAGCTGTGCAAGAAGTGACAGCAGTAAGAGATGTGTATTTTGTACCCATTGATGATGACATAATCGATAATTTGGCAGCAGAATACGGTTATTACATTCGCGGTGCATTCCCTGCTGGAGTTTATCAGGGGCAGGATGAGGAAGTGCCCTCAGTACAGGTAGGAAATGATGTTGTTGTTAATGTTGATGTAGATGAAGAAATAGCTTATCAATTAACCAAAACTCTATTTGAAAATGCTGAAGAGCTACATGTTGTTCATCCTTCAGCAAAACAATTCCTGCCGGAAAATGGTGTAAAAACTGCTATCCCGTTACATCCTGGCGCTGCTAAATATTTTATTGAAATAGGATTAGAAGAATTTGTTAAATAAAGGTGGATTTAAAAGAGTCAGGGAAGTTAACGCTTCCCTGACTCTTAACTTTTTAATATCACTACTGTTTATTATTTCATTTTGTTCATTTAATAGTGATACATTTGCTTGCTATGCAGAAAACAGTTATTATCTTGAAATAATTCATGGAAATAGCCAGGAAAAATTATTATCTGTCAAAGTGTGCCCCCAGGACCATTTTTATTTAGAATATACCAATTCCAGAGATTTGAACCAGGTTATTGATGTATTTATTGTAGGAACAGACGGGGAATTTTATTTAGTCGAGGAGAGGTATCCTTGGTATGGGGTAGGGCAGGAATATCATACTTCAAAAAATATTTCTTATGAAGGACAATGGGTTGTAGTTGAGGTAAACCAGAAATATGAAAAATTTCCATTAAGAGTTGCTTATACAGTTGAACAATTTTTAAAGGTTAATAGTAAAGAATATTTGTTGAGTTGTTTTGCTAAAAGAGGGGAACATATTGATATAAGAATTTCAGTAAAAAAAAGGGGGGGGTAATAAAAGTGAGTAAAGAACATAATATAGATAAAAAAGACGAATCTAAAGTTACGGAATATAGCGAAAATCAAAAAGCAGATGATATGATTGATGAAATTGAATCAAAGGCAAAAAGAAGCCTGGAAGGATACTGGTATATCCCGATTCTTGTTGCCGCGGTTGGTTTATTTGTTTTCCATATGTATACTGGTTGGTTTGGAGCATATTTCAGCCTGATTCAGCGCTCTGTCCATTTTACACTTATACTTATTATGACTTTTTCATTGTATGCCAGATCAACTAATATAAGTAGAGATAAAATACAATGGTATGATTTAGCACTAATAGTACTGGCTATTATTCTATGTTTATATATACTTATAAATATTCATGAGTTAGTGTGGCGTGCCGGGAATCCCAATCAAATAGATGTTATTTTAGGAGTTATTCTTGTTTTAATTACTTTAGAGGCAACTAGAAGAGCAGTTGGGAAACCTTTAATGTTTGTTGCCATGTTTTTCCTGCTTTATGCTTTAGTGCTCGGGCCTTATATGCCTGGCAGATTTGCTCATGGAAATTTTTCTATAAGGCGGGTAGCTTATTATCTTTATTTAACAGATGCTGGCATCTTCGGTACTCCATTGGGGGTATCTGCTAATTTTGTTTACCTTTTTATTTTATTTGGTTCAATTTTAAATAAAACCGGAGCAGGGAAATTTTTTATTGATTTTGCAACTGCATTGACCGGTTACACGAGGGGAGGACCAGCAAAAGCAGCAGTAGTATCAAGTGGAATGATGGGAACAATATCTGGAAGTTCAACTGCTAATACTGTTACTACCGGCAGTTTTACCATTCCCTTGATGAAAAATATTGGTTATAGTTCTGTATTTGCCGGAGCAGTAGAACCTGTTGCATCAACCGGAGGGCAAATCATGCCCCCTATTATGGGAGCGGCTGCCTTTATCATGGCAGAATTTTTGGGAGTGCCCTATATCGAAGTGGCAAAATCAGCAATTTTGCCTGCAGTTTTTTACTACTTAGCACTTTTTATGGCTGTAGATTTCAGGGCTGCAAAAATTGGACTGGTAGGACTTAAAAGAGAACAGTTACCCAGTTTAGTAAAAACATTAAAAATAGGTTGGATATTGTTAGCTCCTATATTTGTTTTAATATATTTATTGATAAATGGCTATTCTCCACAAAAATCAGTTGTGGCAAGTATAGTAGTTTTACTGGTAATAAGTATGTTTAATAAAAAAACAAGGATGACGCCCAAGAAGCTGCTTGAAGCTGTAACAGATGCTGGTATGGCTGCCACAACAGTCGCAGTTGCCTGTGCTGCTGCAGGTATAATTGTCGGAATAACAACCATGTCCGGGTTAGGTTTAAAGTTTACCGGTATTGTCTTTAATTTATCTAGAGGGATTCTACCTATAGCCTTGCTTTTAGCATCTGTATCATCTCTAGTTCTTGGAATGGGAGTACCTACTACTGCTAATTACGTAATAATGGCAACCCTAATTGCACCGGCCTTAATTAGACTTATGGCTGCAAATACACCTTTAGTCCTTCCCCATTTATTTGTATTTTATTATGGAATTTTAGCGGATATTACTCCACCTGTAATGCTGGCTGTCTTTGCAGGAGCAGCTATTGCCAGGGCTCCGGCTTTGAAAGTTGGAGTAGAATCTATGAAGTTAGCATTACCAGGCTATATACTGCCGTTTATGTTCATTTTTCATCCTGAAATTATCGCCTGGAATTTTATGGAAGACCTTAATTATGCCAAACTTGGTTTCAGTATAATCCTGGCTCTTTGTATGTCTCTCGGTTTTGCGGGAGCAACGCAGGGTTATTTTTTCCGCAAGACAACTACAATAGAAAGAATGCTTTTATTTATTGGTGCCTTTTGTGTAATTCCATCACAGCTATTTGTTAATCTTATAGGTCTTGGCATTATTGGTGCTACGCTTGTAATGCAGATTTTAATAAAACCAAAAGTTTCCATTGAGTGAAAAGCTATTAAAAAATATTGACAAAATAATCATGTGTGGTATTCTATAAATGGTAAAGTTTAATCAATTAATCAATTAGTCCAATTATAACAAAAGGATATACAAGTGGATATCGAAATTGATCAGAATAGCAGAATACCACTTTATCTACAAATAGAAGAATGTATTAAAAAATCTATTTTAGAAGGGCAAATAAAAAAGGGCACTCAACTACCTACTGAGAGAGAGCTATCGATAAAGCTAAGCGTCAGTCGAAACACTGTTAGCATGGCCTACAAAGATCTTGCCCGGGAGAAAATTGTTTCATCTACTTCCGGGAAAGGTACCTTCGTTATTGCTGATGGGTATCAGCAAAAATCTAACTTGTTACCAAAAGATAGTGCAACTATAATAAAGAATATTGATATAGCAATAAAAAAGGCATTAGAGCTCAATATACAGACTGATGATTTTATTTACCTGGTTAAACAACGTTTAAGAGAGCAGAAACATTTACTTGACAATGTTAGCGTTGCTTTTGTGGAATGTAATCAGGAACAGCTCTATTATTTTTCCAAAAAATTAGAATTAGGAACTGGTATCCATATTATTCCAGTCTTAATTGATGAAATGTATAATTCTCCAGAAGATTTTTTATATAAAATAAAGTCAGCAGACTTAGTGGTAACAACTTTTTTTCATTTTCAAGAAGTGCAGGAATTTTTAAAGGATGAAGACAAAAGAATTATTGCTCTTGCACTCGATCCGCAGATCGAAACCATGGTAAATATTGCCAGGGTTACCTCACCAGAAATGAGAATAGGTTTAGTTTGTTTAACCCAAAAATTTGCAGAACGTGTCCTCAAATCAATCAGGTATTCAGGAATAAAATATAAGAGCATAACTTACACTACTGCCAATGAAGAAAGAAAATTAGATGAATTTATATCTAAACGAGATATTCTTATTGTGTCCCCCAGCAGAAAAAAAGAAGTCCAAAAAATTATTAAAAGCTCAACTCCATTAATTGAGTTTATGTACATACCAGATAAAGGTTCTATAGATACTTTGAGAAAAACAATTTTTGAAATCAAAAAGGAAAGGTGAAGGTATTATTATGCAACAAAAAGATAATATAAAAACTTACCAGAATGAGAAGACCAAAATTACTGTTAAGGAAAATTGGTGTAAAGCTTGTGGAATTTGTATTACCTATTGTCCAAAAAATGTACTTGTGGAAAATGATAAAGGTCGTCCCATTGCTAAAAACATTGATGATTGTATTCAGTGTATGTTATGTGAATTACGTTGTCCGGATTTTGCCATAATGGTTGAGAAAAAAGAGAAAACTGAAAAAAATAATTTAGAGCATGTCAGTTTGGAGGATTAATGATGAATAATAAGAAAGTAACAAAAATATTGCAAGGCAACGAAGCTTGTGTGGAAGGAGCGATTTTAGCTGGTGTTCGATTTTTTGCTGGCTATCCCATTACTCCTGCCTCGGAGATTGCTGAAGGAATGGCAAGAAAGCTTCCGGTTATCGGGGGAAAATTTATGCAAATGGAAGACGAGATTGCTAGTATGGCTGCAGTTATTGGAGCATCGCTAACAGGTTCCAAGGCGATGACTGCAAGCTCTGGTCCCGGGATTTGTTTGAAAGAAGAAAATATTGGATTTGCTACAATTGGTGAAATTCCCTGTGTAATTGTAAATTCAATGCGTGGTGGACCAAGTACTGGAATGCCAACAAAGCCATCACAAGGTGATGTTATGCAAGCCCGATGGGGAACGCACGGAGATCATCCTGTGATTGCCCTTGCTCCTTCAAATGTGAATGAAATATTACATATGACTGTTAAGGCAGTAAATTTTAGTGAAAAATACCGTACCCCTGTTATGTTATTACTTGATGAAGTTATTTCTCATATGCGAGAAAAAGTAAATATTCCATCAAAGGATGAATTGGAGATTGTTGATAGAAAAAAACCTCCGGTAAACCAGAAAGATTTCTTACCTTTTAAGGCAGGCGAAGATATGATTCCTCCAATGGCTAGTTTTGGGACTGGATATCGCTACCATGTGACAGGTTTAGTACATAACGAAAAAGGATATCCAACGTCAAATCCTAAAGAAGTTGATAGCTTTTTAAGGAGATTAACAAATAAGGTAGAATTAAATGCAGAGGACATAGTTATTAAAGATGAATATTCATTAGATGATGCCGAAATAGCTATTGTAGCTTATGGTTCAGTTGCAAGAGCAGCGGAAAGAACTGTAAAATTAGCCAGGGAAAAAGGAATTAAAGCAGGCTTGTTAAGATTAGTAACTTTATGGCCTTTTACTGATAATACTATTAACCGCCTAGCAGAAAAAGTAAAAATAATCATTGTACCGGAGATGAATTTAGGCCAAATTTCCAGGGAAGTTGAAAGGGCAGCACATGGTAAATGCCGGGTTATTTCTTATGGAAAAGTAGATGGTGACTTAATTAATCCTGTTGAGATACTTGAGAAGATTGAGGAGGAAATAATACAATGAATAATAAAGATATAATAGGTCAATATATAAGAAAGGAAATGTTTCCCAATATCTGGTGTCCAGGTTGTGGTAACGGAATTGTTCTGGGGGCTTTAATCCGAGCCATCCATATTCTTGGCTGGGAAAAAGACGAGATTGCAATGATATCGGGAATTGGCTGTTCCAGTAGAATAACCGGTTATGTTGATTTTAACACCATGAATACTACTCATGGTAGAGCACTGGCTTTTGCAACCGGTATTAAAATGGCAAACCCAAAGTTAAAAGTTATTGCAGTAATGGGGGATGGTGATTGCTCTGCCATAGGAGGAAATCATTTTATTCATGCTGCTCGTAGAAATATTGATATTACTGCTATTATTATCAATAATATGGTTTATGGGATGACTGGAGGGCAATATTCACCAATGACTCTTACCGGGAAATATGGAACAACAGCTCCATACGGGAATATCGACCAGAATTTCGATATTTCTGCCCTAGCTGCTAGTGCAGGAGCATCATATGTGGCAAGAAGTAATGTATTTAATGTTAATCAAAGTATTCGATTTATGAAAAATGCCCTAAATAAAAAAGGATTTGCAGTTGTTGAGATGATTTCAGATTGTCCTATTTCATACGGGAAAATGAACAAATTAAGGACACCTATTGACATGATTGAATGGATTAAAAATATTACAATACCAAGGAAATCGTGGGAAAAGTTGTCTGATGAAGAAAAAAAGGATAAAATACCAACCGGAGAATTTTTGAACATAAGTGTACCGGAATATACCGAAAAATATCAGGAAATTTGTGCTTATGCCCAACAAGAGGGAGGAAAAAATGAGTAACGAGAGAAAAGAAATTTGTTTAAGCGGTTCTGGCGGACAAGGACTTATTTTGGCAGGAATAATTTTGGCCGAAGCTGCTGGTATCCATGATGGATTTGAGGTAGTGCAGACACAATCTTATGGACCGGAAGCAAGAGGTGG
The DNA here is from genome assembly GCA_964636625.1 of uncultured Atribacterota bacterium. GTDB lineage: Bacteria > Atribacterota > Phoenicimicrobiia > Phoenicimicrobiales > Stramentimicrobiaceae > CAZWUL01. The sequence goes on from CAZWUL010000004.1 coordinate 28,166, forward strand.
AGCAAGTAGATCAGAAGTTATTATTAGTAAAGAGAAAATTGACTATCCCAAAGTAATAAAATCTGATATTTTATTAGCTTTAACCCAGGAATCTTGTGATAAATATATAAAAAATCTGAAAAATAACGGATTATTGTTAGCAGATTCAACAAATATTTCGAAAATCCCTGATTTTAATGGTAGTATATATCAATACCCTATAGAAGAAGATGCTGTAAAAGTAATTGGCAATAAATTGGTTACTAATATTATATCTTTAGGTATAATAGTACAACTAACAGAAATAGTTACCCATGATGCTATCAAGAATGCTCTTTCTACCAGAATACCGGCAAGAGTAAAAGATATAAATATTAAAGCATTGGAGCATGGGTTTGAAGTTGCAAAAAAGCTATAAATATTAAAAAAATATTTTGAAAGGGAAAAAATATAATGAAAATATTAGTGGTAAATAGCGGAAGTTCCTCTATTAAATATCGCCTTTTCGATATGACTGATGAATCTTTATTAGCAAAAGGATTGGTTGAGCGAATTGGAATAAAAGGTTCACTGATTACCCATCATCCTACCGGAAAAGATGTAATAAAGAAAGAACTGGATATACCTAATCACCGAAAAGGTATTGAATTGGTGATTGATATTCTGTTAAATAATGAAAATAAAGTTATTAGTGATATCAAAGAAATATATGCTATTGGGCATCGTGTTGTTCATGGTGGCGAGAAATATTCAGATTCTGTATTAATAAATCAAGATGTTATGAATACTTTAAATAAATACACTGAATTAGCCCCATTACATAATCCACCAAATATGCTGGGAATTAAAGTATGCCAGGAATTATTACCAGATACCCCGCAGGTAGGAGTTTTTGATACAGCTTTTCACCAGACAATTCCAGAACATGCATATCTTTATGGTTTACCCTATCAATATTATGAAAAGTATCAACTTAGAAGGTATGGTTTTCATGGAACTTCTCATAAATATGTATCCCAAAAAGCTTCACAAATATTAAAGAAAAACCTTAAAGAACTTAAAATTATTACATGCCATTTAGGTAATGGTTCCAGTTTAACCGCTGTCAAGAATGGCAAATCTATTGATACCAGCCTTGGTTTCGGAACAATATCAGGGGTTATCATGGGAACTCGTTGTGGTGATGTTGACCCGGCAGTTATTCCATTTCTAATGGGGAAAGAAGAGATAGACTTTAAGGAAATGAATGATATCTTATATAAGAAAAGTGGATTTATCGGATTATCAGAAGGAATATCCAGTGATAAACGTGATTTAGAGGAAAAGGCTAAAGAGGGCAATTTAAAAGCAAAAAGAACCTTAGATGTTTTACATTACGGGTTAAAAAAATATATTGGAGCCTATACAGCGGCTATGGATGGCTTGGATGTACTGATTTTTACTGCAGGTATAGGAGAAAATTCCCCGGTATTAAGGAAAGATGTATGTAAGGGATTAAGTTTCTTCGGCATTAAAATTGATGATATGAAGAATGATAGTGTAAAAGGATCTCAGGCCATTATTAGCACCGAAGATTCGAAAGTGAAAGTCATGGTTATTCCGACTAACGAAGAGCTTATGATTGCCCGTGATACCTTAGAAATATGTAGTAAATTAAAATAAGAAATATAACCAGGAGAGTTAAGAAATGTTCCAGATTACAAAGAAAGAAATGCTTTACCAGGATATTTATGCTATGTGGGTAAAAGCTCCGGAAGTAGCAAAATCTGTACAACCCGGTCAATTTATTATCCTAATGACCAGGGAAAACGGCGAAAGAATTCCCCTTACTGTTGCAGATTATAATAGAAAAGATGGCTTGATATATATAGTATTCCAGGTAGTTGGAAAAACAACTGATGAATTATCTAAATTTAAAGAAGGGGACTATCTTTTTTCCTTTATTGGTCCCCTGGGTAAAAAATCTGAAATAGATAATTTTGGAACAGTTGTACTGGTTGGTGGAGGGACTGGAATTGCCTGTATTCATCCAATTGCTCGTAACTTAAAAGAAGCGGGTAATCGTGTTATAACAATTATTGGAGCAAGGACAAAACAATTGATTATTATGGAAAAAGAGCTAAAAAAGGTCTCTGACGAGTTAATTGTAACTACCGACGATGGAAGTTATGGCAGAAAAGGGTTTGTCACCGAGGCTTTAAAAGAGAAACTTGATAATGATAAGGCAATTAAAAAAGTGTGGACAATCGGTCCCCCTATTATGATGAAAGTGACCTGTGCTTTAACTAAGTCCTACCCTGTCGATACGATTGTAAGTCTCAATACAATTATGGTTGATGGAACAGGAATGTGTGGTTCATGCAGAGTATCCATAGGAGGAGAGACTAAATTTGTATGCACTGATGGACCTGAATTTGATGGCCAATTAGTTGACTGGGATGGATTTATGAATCGCATCAGTCGTTATAAAAATGAAGAAGGAAAATCCTGGAATCACTATAAAGAACAAAAAACATGTCATTGCAAGGGGGGGGAAAGATAATGGCTGAAATGATACCTGTAAAAGAAAGAATGAAACAGGAAGAAATTCCTATGCGAGAGCAGCTTCCTGCTGATAGGATTCATAATTTCAATGAAGTGCCCTTAGGGTACACCAAAGCAGAGGCGATTAAGGAAGCGCAAAGATGCTTACAATGCAAAAAACCAACATGTATGAATGGTTGTCCTGCAGAGATTAATATTCCTAAATTTATCAAGTATATTGTCGAGGAAGATTTCAAAAGCGCTTATTTAACAATATTGGAAACAGACGCGCTTCCTGCGGTTACAGGCAGGGTATGCCCCCAGGAAGAGCAATGCCAGAAAGAATGTGTTTTAAATAAAAAAGGAAAACCAATTGCTATTGGAAGGTTAGAGCGTTTTGTAGCTGATTGGGCCAGAGAAAATGATATCCACGGGGAAAAAGGGGATATTCAAAAAAGAAATTTAGCAGTAGCCGTAGTCGGTTCAGGCCCTGCGGGATTAACCTGTGCCGCTGATTTGGCCAAAATGGGTTATAATGTAACACTTTTTGAAGCTTTACATAAACCCGGAGGAGTTCTTGTCTATGGTATTCCTGAATTTCGGCTTCCCAAAGAAATTGTAGAATATGAAGTAAAAGAAATTGAAAAAAACGGTGTTAAAGTGGTTACTGACTTTGTAGTTGGGGCTACCGGAAGTGTGGAAGATTTAAAAAATGATTTTGATGCAATATTTTTAGCCAATGGAGCAGGCGCTCCGCGTTTTATGAATATTCCAGGCGAAAATATGAATGATGTTTATTCTGCAAATGAATTTTTGACTCGTTCTAATTTAATGAAAGCCTACCTTTTTCCTGAGTATGATACCCCAATTAGAATTGGCAGAAAAGCTGCTACTATTGGAGCAGGAAATGTTGCTATGGATTCTGCCAGGACAGCACTACGGTTAGGTGCTGAAAAATCATATATTATTTATCGACGCTCCAGAAAAGAAGTTCCAGCAAGAGCGGAAGAGGTCCATCATGCAGAAGAAGAAGGGATAGTCTTTAATTTTTTAACTTTACCAGTAAGGGTTCTTGGAAATAAAGAAGGAAAAGTGACTGGTATAGAATGTATAAAAATGGAATTGGGAGAGCCTGATGATTCTGGAAGAAGAAGGCCTGTTCCAATTGAAGGTTCAAATTTTGTAATAGAAGTTGATATGGTAATCGATGCTATTGGAACAATGGCTAACCCGATTATTTCTAATAGTGCACGAGGAGTTGAAGTTAATAAATGGGGATATTTCAAAATAGATGAAGAAACTATGATGACTACCTGTGAGGGAATCTTTGCTGGTGGGGATATTGTAAGAGGGGCAGCTACCGTAATTTCTGCTGTAGGAGACGGTAAAATTGCTGCCAGGGCAATAGATGAGTATTTATTATCAGGAAAAAGTTTAAGAAAAAATAAATAATAATATTTTGGAGGTTTAAAATGAGTACTGATGAGAAAATGAATCCTTTTGAAATTGTTCAATCACAATTTGATTCTAATGCAGAAAAGAGTGGTTTAAACGAATCCATGCGTGAATTTTTAAGAGAAGCAGAAAGAGAAATAAGAATTCGTATTCCAGTGGAAATGGATGATGGCACTACTAAGACATTTACCGGGTTTAGAGTTCAACATTCTACTGCCAGAGGCCCTGCAAAGGGTGGTTTAAGGTTTGCAGATGATGAAACAATTGATATGGTTCGAGCGTTAGCAATGATGATGGCCTGGAAATGCGCAGTCGTTAATATTCCTCTTGGTGGAGGAAAAGGAGGAGTAGTTTGTGACCCCCGGGAATTGTCAGAAAGAGAAACAGAAAAACTCTGTCGTGGGTGGGTTAGAAAAGTATATGAATTTGTGGGCCCTGAAATGGATGTTCCTGCACCTGATGTAGCCACTAATCCACAGGATATGTTATGGATTATGGACGAGTATGATACTATAGCCAGAAGTAGAAAACCGGGTTTTGTTACTGGAAAAGCAGTTGGTGTTGGAGGTTCCCTTGGACGAACAGAAGCTACTGGATATGGAGTTATATATTGTGTTAGAGAAGCATTAAAAAGATTGAATATTAACATAAAAGGTGCTACTGCTTCTATTCAAGGAGCAGGTAATAATGCCCAGTATTGTTGTGAAAAGTTTGTTGAGTATGGCGGAAAAGTAATTGCTATGTCGTGCTGGGATTCTAAGGATAAAAAAGCATATACCTATACTTGTGAAGAAGGTATTAACCCTAAAGATTTGTTTGCACCGGGAACATTGGACAAGTTTGGTACAATTGACCCGGAAAAAGCAAAATCTCTTGGCTGGAAACAGGAAGATGCTGATGCCTGGTTAACGAAACCAGTTACAGTATTAATTCCAGCTGCACTGGGGTCTGCTGTTCATAAAGATAATGTAAATGATATTGATTTCAATACTGTTAAAATTTACGCAGAAGCAGCTAATACCCCAACAACTCCGGAAGCAGATAAGATTATTAAAGAAAAAGGTCTTTACCTTATTCCAGATTTTCTATGCAATGCCGGAGGAGTTACTGTTTCATATTTTGAACAGGTACAGAATAATATGAACTATTATTGGTCTAAGGAAGAAGTTTTAGAAAAATTAGAAAAAATTATGACCGATGCTTTTAATGATGTTGCTCAATTGGCTGAAAAGGAAAATCTATATCCAAGAGATGCTGCTTATATTATTGCGGTGAGACGTGTAGCACATGCCGTTAAAGGTAGAGGCTGGGTCAAGGCAGATTAATCATTGAAAAAAGTAGAGCTGTTTGTATGAAGATTATAGCCCTGGTAGGGGAAAGCGGAACAGGAAAAAGTCATAAAGCCTTATTAGTTGCTCATAAAGAGCATATAGAATATATCATTGACGATGGTTTATTAATTAAAAAAGACAGGATTTTAGCAGGATTATCAGCTAAAAGAGAATCTAATAAGATTCAGGCTATAAGAAAAGCAATTTTTTTTGAAAAAGAACATGCACAGGCAGTTCGGGATGTCATTAAACAGGAAAAACCCGAAAAAATAATGGTACTGGGAACTTCAAAAGGAATGGTTGATAAAATTGTTCAGACACTGGAATTACCCAAAGTCAGTAAAACATTTTTTATTGAAGACATCTCAAGCGAAAAGGAAATTCAATTGGCAAGAAACAGCCGTTCCAGGGAAGGTACTCATATTATTCCCCTACCAGGGATAGAAGTACAAAGAAAATTTCCTATTAATTTAGTTGATTCCTTGGAGATATTTTATCGGAGAAGATATGGGAAACGGAAGATTGGGGAAAGAACTGTAGTTCGGCCACCTTTTAGTTATTTTGGAAAATTATTTATTTCCGAAAATGCTATTTTAGATATTATCTTTTTCAGTATTAAAGATTTTAAAGAAGTAATTAGGCTCGGAAAAACTAAGATAGATATTAGCGAAGAAGGCATTTTGGTTCAAATGAATCTTATTTTAAGTTACGGAAATAATATACCTGATATTGTAAAAAATATACAGAATAAATTAAAAAGAGAATTAGATTATATTACTGGCATTAATATTATTAAAATTGATGTCTTAGTGGAAGATCTTATCATGGAAGCAAAAAAGTGAAAGGAATAACAAAACTTATTAATTTACTTTCACCGTATTAATTATTTTTCAAAAATGAATATAAGAGAAGGAGGGATTTAAAACGTGGATTACAAGCAAATAAAAGAAGCAAAAAAACAATGGTCCGACAATACGTTGAAAAAAATATTAGATAGATTTCCAGAGCGAAAAGATAAATTTGTGACTGGTTCCAATAAGGAAGTAAAGGGATTATATGACCCTTTGGATTTAGAAAACATCAATTATTTGGAAGATATAGGCTATCCTGGGGATTACCCTTATACCAGGGGTGTTCAACCTACTATGTATAGAGGCAGACTATGGACTATGAGGCAATATGCTGGCTTTGGAGATGCCGAAGAATCAAATAGAAGGTATAAATATTTACTAAAAAATGGCCAAACAGGATTAAGCATTGCCTTTGATTTACCAACCCAAATTGGTTATGATTCTGATCATTCAATGTCTCATGGCGAGGTTGGGAAAGTTGGGGTAGCTATTGATTCACTCAAAGATATGGAGATATTGTTTGAAGGTATCCCCCTGGAAAAAGTAAGTACTTCTATGACTATAAATGCGCCGGCAGCTGTTTTGCTTGCCATGTATATAGCAGTAGCTGAAAAACAGGGTGTTTCTGCCGATAAGTTAAATGGGACAATCCAGAATGATATTCTAAAGGAGTATATTGCCAGAGGTACTTATATATTTCCACCTTTACCATCAATGAGGCTAATTACCGATATCTTTGATTATTGTTCAAAGAATTTACCAAAGTGGAATACTATAAGTATAAGCGGGTATCACATAAGGGAAGCTGGTTCAACTGCAATACAGGAGATTGCTTTTACCCTGGCAAATGGAATTGCTTATGTTGATGCTGCAGTGAAAAAAGGCCTGGATGTAGATAAATTTGCCCCAAGGTTATCTTTCTTCTTTAATGCGCATAATGATTTATTCGAGGAAGTTGCTAAATTCAGAGCAGCAAGAAAACTATGGGCAAAAATTATGAAAGAGCGTTTTGGTGCAAAAAATCCTAAATCTCTAATGCTTCGTTTCCATACCCAAACAGCTGGCTGTACTCTTACTGCTCAGCAACCGGACAACAATATTATCAGGGTTACTTTACAAGCACTGGCAGCGGTTCTTGGAGGAACACAATCTTTGCATACCAATTCCAGGGATGAAGCTCTTTCTTTGCCCTCACAAAAATCAGTAAGAATTGCCTTAAGGACACAGCAGGTTATTGCACATGAAAGTGGTGTTACCGAAACTGTCGATCCATTGGCAGGGTCTTTTTATATTGAAAAAACGACCAGGGAAATTGAAGATGCAGTTATGGATTATATTAATCAAATTGATAAACTGGGAGGAGCTCCCAAAGCAATTGAAAAAGGTTTTATACAAAAAGAGATACAAAATAGTGCATACGATTACCAAAAAGATGTTGAAGATAAAAAAAGAGTGGTTGTAGGAGTTAATCAGTTTCAATCAGAAGAAGAAACAATGAAAGATCTACTTAAAGTGAATCCAAAAATTGAAAAACAACAGATTAAAAAATTGGAAGAAGTAAAAATTTCTCGCAAAGAGAACGAGGTAAAAGAAAAACTAAATGATTTAAAAGAAGCCGCTAATTCCGATAAAAATGTGATGCCATTTATATTAGAATGTGTTAAAAGTTATGCTACATTGGGAGAAGTTTGCGACCAGCTGAGAGATATTTTTGGAGAATATAAAGATTCTATTAAGATATAGTATCAAGGAAGGTGAAATATGAAAAAATCAAGAATTAGAGTTTTAGTAGCTAAACCAGGTTTGGATGGGCATGACCGCGGGGCAAAAGTAATTGCCAGAGCATTAAGGGATGCAGGAATGGAAGTTATTTATACCGGCTTAAGGCAAACTCCCGAACAAATTATTGAAACTGCAGTCCAGGAAGACGTAGATGTAATCGGGCTTAGTATTTTATCTGGTGCCCATATGTATATATTTCCCAAAATAATTCAGATGCTCGAAGAAAAAGACATGTCCGATATCCTTGTGATTGCTGGGGGAATAATACCAAATGAGGATATAGAAGAATTAAAGAAGATTGGTATCAGAGAAATATTTACTCCTGGTACAGATACTAAAAAAATTGTGGAATTTATAAAATCACATGTTGCTGTTGCATAATTTTTAAATAAAAGGGAATTTATATGAAATTAGTTGAAAGAATTAGACAAGGAGACACCAGAGCTGTTGCAAGGTTGATAACCATGGTTGAAAATGATTTCCAGCAGGCACAACCGGTTTTGAAAGAATTGCATCAACATTGTGGGCATGCTATAGTTGTTGGCATTACCGGCCCCCCTGGGTCGGGGAAAAGCACTATTACTGATAAATTAACAAAGCATCTGAGAAAAATGAACAAGAAAGTTGGAATTATTGCTATAGATCCAAGTAGCCCTTTCTCAGGAGGTGCTATCTTGGGTGATAGGATAAGAATGCAGGATTTAACAACAGATAAAGATGTATTTATCCGAAGTGTTGGCGCCCGCGGTCACTTAGGAGGTTTATCTCGTTCAACCCAGGCTGTTGTCAAAATTATGGATGCAATGGGTAAAGATTTTATTTTTATTGAGACAGTGGGAGTTGGGCAATCCGAAATAGATGTTATTAAAGTATCAGATGTTGTAATTTTGATTGTTATGCCTGGGATGGGAGACGATATTCAGGTTATAAAAGCCGGAATTATGGAAATAGGTGATATATTTGTTGTTAATAAATCTGATAGAGATGGAAGTGATAAATTAATTGCTGAAATTGAAATGATGTTACACCTGATTGAAGATAAAAATAATGAAAAGTGGGCTCCTCCCATTATAAAGACAGTAGGAACAGAAAATATAGGTATTGACGCTCTTTGGGCAGAAGTGGATAAATTTATAAAATATTTAAAAAAAAGTAGTCAATTATTAAAAAGAAGGAGAAACAGGACAAGAAAAGAGATTTTCGATCTTTTCCAGGAAAGCTGGCGAGAGATGTTTTTTGAATATATTGGTGAAGATAAAATAGAAAATGAAGTAAGCAGAGTATTACAACAAAATGACAATCCTTATAATGCAGTAAAAAATCTTTCTACAGTTTTCAAGGAAAAACTATTTAAGGAGGATAGCTAAAGTGTTTAAAAAAATTGACCATATAGGGGTAGCGGTAGGAAATCTTGAGAATTCGCTTAATATTTTTAAAAATATGCTGGGCATGAAATGCACCGGAGAGGAAGTGGTAGAAGAACAAAATGTAAGAGTAGCTTTTTTACCTGTTGGCGAAAGTGAAATTGAGTTACTGGAATCAACTTCTCCTGATGGTAATATTGCTAAATTTATTGAAAAAAAGGGGGAAGGTATTCACCATATTGCTTTTAAAGTTGATGACTTAGAGGCAAAATTAGAAGAATTGAAAGAAAAAGGTGTCAGATTAATTGATGAAAAACCTCGCTATGGGGCTGGCGGAGCACGAATTGCCTTTTTGCATCCCAAAAGCACTAATGGTATTTTAATAGAACTTTGTGAACATAAATCTCGAAAAAATTTATAAAAGTAAATAAGTATGTCTAATATTATCTGTTAGTTTGATAAAAAAATATAAGGACTTATTTTGTAGAAAATTTAAATAATAACAGGGAATAAAGAGAGGTGGAAGCTTAATGGAAAAATCAATTAATGATTTGATAAAACAGTTACAGGAGAAGACAGAAAAAGTCCTGGCTGGTGGCGGGAAAAAAAGAATCCAAGCGCAGCATGACAAAGGGAAATTAACTGCCAGAGAAAGAATAGATTTATTATTGGATAAGGATAGTTTTAATGAACTGGATCTTTTAGTTGAGCACCGTTGCACTAATTTTGGGATGGAAGGCAAAGAAGTTCCAGGAGAGGGAGTTGTGACAGGTTATGGAACTATTGATGGAAGGTTAGTATATGTTTTTTCCCAGGATTTTACAGTAATAGGTGGTTCTTTAGGAGAAATGCATTCTAAAAAAATATGTAAAATTATGGATATGGCGATGAAGATGGGTGCCCCGGTTATTGGGATTAATGATTCAGGCGGTGCCAGGATACAGGAGGGAGTTGACTCCCTTAGCGGATATGGTGAAATATTCTATCGAAATACTATTGCTTCAGGTGTTATACCGCAAATATCCGTTGTAGTTGGGCCTACAGCTGGAGGAGCTGTCTACTCACCAGCAATTATGGATTTTGTCTTTATGGTCAAGAAAATTGGTATTATGCATATAACAGGTCCAAGTGTTATAAAAGCTGTTACTGGTGAAAATGTTACTTCAGAAAAGCTTGGTGGAGCAATGACCCACAATCAAAAGAGTGGAGTTGCTCACTTTGCTGCTGAGAATGAACAGGAAGTTTTTGAGTCTGTTCGAAAAATGGTCAGCTTTATTCCATCTAATAATATGGAGGATTCTCCAATTCAAGAAAGTGGCGATGACCCACATCGTATGGAAGAAGCTCTACTTAATATTGTTCCAACTGATCCTAATAAGCCATATGAGATGAAGGATATAATAAAGTATATTGTTGATGATGGTGATTTTTTTGAAGCCCATGAACATTTTGCCCGAAATATGATTACAGGATTTGCCAGGTTAAAGGGTAAAAGTATTGGAATTATAGCCAATCAGCCAAAGGTTCTGGCAGGTTGTCTTGATATTGATGCCTCCGATAAGGCTGCCCGATTTGTTAGGTTTTGTGATGCCTTCAATATACCTATTTTAACTTTAGTTGATGTCCCGGGATTTTTACCTGGTACTGCTCAAGAATATGGTGGAATAATAAGGCATGGTGCAAAACTACTGTATGCCTATTCTGAAGCTACTGTGCCAAAGATAACTGTTGTTACAAGAAAATCATATGGTGGCGCTTATTTAGCTATGTGTGGAAAAGAATTAAGAGCTGATCAGGTTATTGCCTGGCCTACTGCAGAACTGGCAGTAATGGGTTCACAGGGTGCGGCAAACATTATATTTAGAAAAGAAATAGAGCAGGCACAAGAACCTGAAAAATTCCGCCAGCAAAAAATAGATGAATATGCAGAAAGATTTTCAAATCCTTATGAGGCTGCCAAGAGAGGTTATGTAGATGTGGTAATTGACCCAAGAGAGACTCGCCCAAGATTAATTACAGCCTTTGAAATGCTATCAACAAAAAGGGAAAGCTTGCCCGGGAAAAAGCATGGAAATCTTCCCGTATAAAGTTTTGTATAGTATAAAATTTTGGTTAATTAAAATGAATAACTTCTGATTAAAAAGAAGGGGTACAAACTATGTATGTAGGATTAGAGGGAGCTATTAAAATAGCCTTTACAGTTATTATTTTAGTTTTTGTCATTCTGTCTTTACTTGCTTTGTTAATGACGGGATTGCGAGTGATTATCGAGATGACTTCTAAAAAACAAGCAAAAACTGAAAAGGAATTAATTGCACAAAAGAAAGAAGTAATTACAGAAAAACCGGAAGTGAAAAGTACAGCACAAAAGAGTTGTGAATTAAATGAAGAATTAGTGGCAGTCATAACAGCTGCTATAGCAAGTTATATGGAAACACCTATGAATAAAATAAAAATTCTTAATATAAAAAAACCAATATCAACCGGAAGAAGTCCCTGGACTATAGCAGGAATGCAACACGCAATGTCTAATAGAATTTCAATAAGTTCCAGAAAAAAAGGAGGATTTTAAAATAATGAAACAATTTAAAATAAAAGTTAATGACCAGGAATTCATGGTAGAAGTAGAAGAAGTTACAGATGGAAATCAATCTACACCTGCCGTTTCAACAGTTTCTGCCCCCAGGCAACCTGAAAAGAAGGAAACAACAAAGAAACCTGAAGTAAAAGCAGCTCCTCAAGCAGAAACAAAGAAATCAGCTGAACAGGCTAGTGCAGAAGGAGAAGAAGTACAAGCACCTATGCCGGGAAAAGTTCTAAAAATAAATGTATCAGAAGGGGATAGTGTAAATGAAGGAGATACATTATTGATTTTAGAGGCTATGAAAATGGAGAACGAAATTGTGGCTAATACTAGTGGAAAGGTCAAGAAAATATCAGTATCAGTTAATGATATGGTTGAAACTGATGATACTTTGTTGGTTATCGAGTAATGATAGGAAAGGAGAAATAAATGGTTTTTATTAACTCGCTAATTTCTATTGCTAAGATATCCGGATTTACAGGATTTACCTTAGAAAACTTCATTATGATGCTGGTAGCTGGAGTATTGTTGTATTTTGCTATTGTCAAAAAATATGAGCCTTTATTGTTGTTGCCTATTGCCTTTGGTGCTCTTTTAGTAAACCTTCCTTTTACTGGACTGATGGAAGAAGGTGGTTTCCTACAAATACTTTCTTTTGGTATCAGGCACGAGTTATTTCCTATTTTGATATTTATGGGAATTGGGGCCATGACAGATTTTGGGCCTTTGCTGGCAAATCCGGCTACATTTCTCTTAGGTGCTGCGGCTCAATTAGGAGTATCTGTTGCACTAATTGGCTCAGTTCTAATAGGCTTCAGTTTACAGGAAGCAGCCGCTATTGCTATTATTGGAGGGGCAGATGGTCCAACATCAATCTATCTGGCATCTAAGATGTCACCACATATCCTGGGAGCCATTGCAGTAGCTGCGTATTCTTACATGTCGTTAGTTCCTTTGATACAACCTCCTATTATGAAGATGTTTACAACAAAAGAGCAAAGAAAGATTGTTATGAAACAATTAAGGCCTGTTTCAAAAGCGGAAAAGATATTATTTCCAATTATCAGCACCGTTTTTGTTGGCTTAATATTACCAGCCTCAGTACCTATTATTGGAATTATGATGTTGGGAAATTTGTTTAGAGAAAGCATGGTTGTAAATAGATTATCAAATACTGCCCAAAATGAACTGATAAATATTGTAACAATTTTTTTAGGTACCTGTGTTGGAGCTACAATGCAGGCCGAGTATTTCTTGACCGTTGAGACAATAAAAATAATTTCTTTGGGATTGGTAGCATTTGCTTTTGGTACATTTGGAGGTGTCATGTTTGGCCAAATAATGCACAAACTATCTGGTGGAAAAGTCAATCCACTAATAGGAGCTGCAGGAGTATCAGCAGTTCCGATGGCTGCCAGAGTAGCTCAAACAGTAGGACAGCAGGCTAATCCCAGGAATTTTTTATTAATGCATGCTATGGGACCTAATGTTGCCGGGGTTATTGGAACAGCTGTAGCTGCCGGGGTCATGCTGACACTATTGCAATAAAAATAAAATAATTGCAATATTTATGGTATTAAAAATAAATAATAGAAATGAAATGCACCTTTATGATATAGTAGTGAAGGTGCATTTCATTTCTATATATTGATGTGTAAAAATGTGAACTATCTTTTCAAAATATATTTAGAGGTACCAAATCGGTGAAAATAAATACAAAAAATTTATTCATTTTTCTTATTTTATTTGCCCTTATTGTCTCAGCCATAGTAGGTGTTCAGCGATTTAACCTGGAAAAGAATTTTAAACAGGTAGAAATGGTGATTAGCCTGAACAAAATAAGAGAATTGGCCTTACAAGAAGGTTATAATGAAAATGAATTACTTACTCAGTTAAAAGATAAAGGAATAACCAGCATTGCAGTGCATGAAGATACTATTGAGACACTCTTATTGCAGGGCAAAATAGCCTTTTTAACTACCGGGGATTTAGCAAAAATAAATTTTCTACATAATTTATATTTTACTGCCTCAGACCAAATGCTTCCAGGCGAACAAATGATTGTAACCAGGGATTACTCATTAATAAAGAAGATAGAAGGTCTTTTTCAACAATATTTTGGCGAGGGAACGATACAAAAGAATATTTTTAACGAAGAAAATTATAATCTGGTAGTGCATGGCAATGAAGAGGAATTAGCAAAACTCGGATTGGGGTTTTCCAAAGATGATATTGAAAAGATACAAGATTTTGGTTTCAATGTTGTGTTAAGACCTAAAAATCCATTTAAAATCACAGCAGAAATACTTCAACTGAAAATATCTGATATGGAAAGGTTGGAAAATATATCTTCAATTATTTTTGATGAGGAGGAAGTTCTTGGCTATCCATCTGAAAAACTATTTTCTGAAACAGCTGAATTCTTAAATGAAAATAATTATCCATTTGGTATTATTGAATTTACATCTCAAAAAGGAATTCATAATATTGCAAACAATATTAGTGAATTAGCTGTCAGGGTACATAGTATTACCAGTGAGGAAATGGAAAAAATAACTCTAAATACGGCAATCGATAGATGGGCCAGGGCAGCCCAGGAAAGAAATATTCGAATATTCTACTTGAATCCTTTTTTAAAAACTCGCGCGGTGGACCTGGTGCAATATAACCTGGATTATATTGAAAGCATAAAGGAAAAGCTTGAGCAGAAAAACTACCTGGTAGGTCAGGCAAGCTTATTCCCCAATTACCAGGTATCGTCTTTTTTTATTTATTTAATTAGCCTGGGAGTCATATCTGCCGGTATAATGCTATTAATTGAATTCTTTAAAATATTTAAGAAATATTCCATTGTATTATTTATAATTGGTTTTGTTTGTTTAATTGTTATCGATGTCGTAATTGGAAAAATATTTTTAATGAAGATACTTGCACTGATAAGTGCTTTGGTGTTTCCTGTACTGGCAATTATTAAACATAAGCACTATTTCATCAAGACATCCGTAAGTGAAAAGACTATTTTAATTGAAATGTTAAAAAAGATATTTATTGGCACAAGCAGTATTATGCTAATATCATTACTGGGTGGATTAATTATTGGAGCATTGTTATCGCATTATAAATTTATTTTGGCTATCCAGTTATTTAGTGGAATCAAAATAGCCTTTGTTATCCCATTAGCCCTGGTTGCTTTTTATTTTTGGTGGTTTAGCAAAGAGGATAAAAAATTACTAACCGATGATTTGAAAAAACCGATTTTGTTTGAACATGCTCTTTTATTATTATTATTATTAGTTTTTGGAATTATATACATTGCTCGTTCAGGGAATTTTTCTTTTTTACCGGTACTGGGTATCGAGGAAAAAATGAGATTATTTCTGGAAGATGTTTTAATCGCCAGGCCAAGAAATAAGGAATTTTTAATTGGATATCCCTTAATAGCACTTGCCATTGCAATGAATTACCTGGATCTACATTATCTAAAAATACCTTTTATAATAATGGGAACAGTGGCTCCGGTTACAATCGTGAATACATTTTGCCATGTTCATACTTCTATTTCTTTCTCTTTGTTGAGAACGTTTAATGGATATTGGTTAGGATTACTGATTGGAATTATATTGGCTTCAATATTGTTTATTTTCTATTGTATTTTTCGGGAAAGAATAAATGTCAAGAGTAATGAATGATCTTAAACCGATTATGATTTCAGGATATTATGGTTTTGGAAATTGCGGAGATGAAGCCATTTTAATGGCAATGATTCAAGGATTTTCCAATTATATTTCTAAAGAAAAAATTATAGTGCTCTCAAATAAACCCGAAAAAACAAAATTATTATACCAGGTAAAAGCTATACATCGACTTAAGTTTTTCCCAATAATATCCAGTCTAAAGCATTCAGGTATATTTATTAGCGGGGGTGGTGGATTACTGCAGGACGTAAGCGGCAAAGGGTTTAGTGTAATATATTATCTTGGTCTTATAATCCTTGCCAGGCTATTCAATATTCCAACTGTTGTTTATGGGCAAGGGATTGGACCAATAAAAAATAACATAAATAAGATACTTATAAGGTGGTCATTCAAAAAGGTAAACTTAATCATCGTTAGGGATAAGCAATCAAAAATATTTTTAGAAAAATTGGGCATTTTAAGTAAAAATGTTGTTGTTAATGCGGATACTGCTTTTCTGATAAAGGAAAAAGAAATTACCAATGAAATGAAAAAAAAATATGGTTTAGAAAGGTCATCAAGCAGGACAGAAAATACTTTAAGAATTGGGATTGTACTTAGAAATTGTAAGGATATAGCAATTGACTATGATAAAAAAATATTACAATTTGCTAGAATAGCGGACTATTTAATTGAAAAAAAGCAGGCAGATGTTTTTTTTATTCCCTTTCAGCTTGATATAGATATTTCAATCATAAAAGATATTGTGCAGAGAATGAAGTTTCCGAAAGCAAAAATTATTGAAGAGGAATTAACCCCGGATTTAGTGCTATCTCTAATTTCAAAATTATCAATAATAATCGGTATGAGACTTCATTCGATTATATTTGCAACACTTGTAGCTAAACCTTTTATTGCAATTGATTATGATCCCAAAGTAAGTAATTATGTTCAGTCATTAAATCTTCCTGAATTATTAATAAATGTAAATCAAATAACTGTAAAAAATATAGATAATAAGTTAAAATATTTAAATGTACACAGAGATATGATTGAGTCTATCTTAAAATCAAAAGCACAACAATTTGAGCAGGAAGTACTTTCTAATGTTCAATTATTTTATCAATTTATGGAAAAAAAATGTATCAGAAAGGACTCGGGATATAATTGATTCGAATGTTTCATGTCTTTAAGACTTTTCCAAATAAGATTCATGCATTATGGGATGTAAATACTCATATTAAAAAAGGAGAATTTGTTTTTCTGGTTGGTCCTACCGGAGCTGGTAAAACAACTTTTTTAAAACTAATTTATCGAGGTATACTTCCATCAAAAGGGCAGGTTATTGTTGATGGTGTAAATTTGGCAAGATTAAAGACTTCATTAGTTCCCTATTTAAGAAGAGAAATAGGTGTGGTATTTCAGGATTTTAAACTTCTCTATGATAGAAATGTATTTGAGAATGTAGCTTTTAGCTTGAGAGTGGTTGGAGCCAAAAATGCAATTATAAAGCAAGAAGTAAATGAAATACTTAATATTATTGGCCTGTATCATAAAAAAAATACAAATCCTCATTTACTTTCAGGAGGGGAACAACAGAAACTTTGCATAGCTAGAGCAGTGGTTAGTCGCCCTCTAATACTGATAACTGATGAACCAACTGGAAATTTAGACCCCGAGACATCATGGGATATTATGAATTTACTGTTTAAAATAAATATCTGGGGTACAACTGTTATTGTAGCATCACATGATAAATTGATGGTAGACAAAGCCCAAAAGCGTGTTATCAGGTTAGAACGTGGTGAAGTTGTTTCTGATACTCAGAAAGGAATCTACGTGTAGCAATGCTAAGAAACCTCTTTTTTTACATTAAAGAATCCTTCTTGAGTACAAAAAAAAATGGAATTATCAGTTTTGCTACCATAATAAGCCTGACTGCTACTCTAATTATTGTGGGAATGTTTCTGCTGATTTACTTTAATATTAGTGTTTTACTAAATGATATGGAATCACAATTGGTTGCCATTGCTTATCTAGAGGAAGAGTTTTCAGAAGAAAAAATTAACAAATTAGTTCAAGATGCCAGTGAGTTGCAAGGAGTTAGGGAAGCTCGTTATATTTCTAAAGAAGAGGCTTTTCAGAATTTAAGAGATGATTTGTCAGAGCATGAAGAGATACTGGCCGGTATTCAAGAGAACCCCCTGCCTGCTTCTATTGAAATCATAGTAACAGAATCAGAATTTTTAGAGAACATTGCATTTCAATTAGAACAGTATAGTGGTGTTGAGGAAGTAAATTATGGTGGGCAGCTTACTAGAAATCTGATACTGGTTTTTGATTTTGTTCGAAAAACAGGATTGGCAATTATATTCATCTTGATTTTTATTGCGATACTTATTATGGTTAGTGTTATTAAAATAAGTGTTCATTCCAGGCAACAGGAGATTGAGATAATGTCCCTGGTTGGAGCTACCAGCTGGTTTATCCGCTGGCCTTTTATCATAGAGGGATTTTTAAAAGGATTATTATCATCGACAGTAGCAGTTATAGTACTGGTTAGAGGATATTATTATTATGCGAATCAACTTAAGGTTATTTTGCCTTTTATAAATATTACACCCGATGATTTTGTTCTAATAAGAATGTCCGTTATAATTATTGTATTAGGTGTTTTTATTGGAATATTTGGTAGTTTAATATCGTTAAGAAAAATAAGGTGCGAAGAATTATGAAAAAACAAAATAGTAGTAAAAATGTGAAAATTTATATACCTTTTTTAACTAAAATGTTGTTTATCTGTTGCATCTTACTACTCCACGTGATGTTGAGTAATGCTGCTGATCCAAACATTAGTATTGAACAGGAAGAAGAAAGACTGCAGCAAATTGAACAAAGAAAAAAATCTATTGAGCAAGAGCTAGAAGGATTAAAAAAAGAGGAAACGGATTATCAAAAATCATTGGAAAAAATTCAGCTATTACTCAACGAAGCAGAAAAGGAATTAGCAGTTACACAAAACAGTTATCAGAACACCTTGCAACAGATTGAAAAGCTAGAAGAAGAATTAGAAATAGAAGAAAATAAAATGGAATTACAAATGATTATTCTAAAAAATAGATTGAAAAAGTTTTATAAATATAATAATATAACTTATCTGTCTGTTCTATTGGAAAGTAAAGATTTTTCACATTTTTTAAATCGATTTCACTATTTGGAATGCATATTAAAAGATGATGCGGAAATTGTAAAACAGGTTTCAGAGCAGGTTGAATTTGTAAAAAAACAAAGAGATAGTCTGGAGAATAAAAAAGAGATTAGCAAGCTTCTTGAAAGGGAAATTGAAAAAGAAAAAGAAAACATAGAGATATCCATAGATGCAAAAAACAAGTATATTGCCAAAATCGAACAAGAGAAGAAGGATAAAATGGCAAAATTGGAAGAATTAGAAAAATCATCAGCACAGATTAAAGAAATAATTGAAATAGCTTATCGAGAAAAAGAAAAGGCAAGGCAAGCCGAACAGCAGGCAATACAGCAACAACCAGCAGCAGCAACAACAGAAAGAAAAGAACAGACTTTACAGCCCAAGAAAGGAATTTTTCAACTCCCGATAAAGGGTTCAATTATTACAAATTATGGTCAGCAAAGACAGGAAGATTTAAATACATATGTTTTCAATTCAGGTATTGATATCAGCGCTCCTTTAGGAGAGCCTGTAAGGGCTGCTTCTTTTGGTACAGTCATTTATATTGGCAATGTAAAAGGTTATGGAGACATTATTATTTTAGATCATGGCGGTAATGTAGTTACCCTTTATGCTCATCTTTCTGAAATCCTGGTTAAAATGAATGACCAGGTAACAAAAGGACAGATAATTGCCCAGGTTGGTACCAGCGGAGGGGCAATATCACCCAGGTTACATTTTGAAGTAAGGGTTGAAGGGAAACCTGTTAATCCTTTTGATTGGTTATAAGATTGAATATTAAAGCACAAAATTGGTATCTTATTTTAGTAAAATGTTTGTAGGAATTAGGTGGTTTTAAGGTATGAAAAAATTTATGAAAATATTTATTTATACAATAATGATGGCCATAGTAATATTATTATTTATAATGGCGCCAATATCTGATAAAAATGTTGAAAGTCAGGCTGATAGCATTTTTAATGATTTAGAGCCATTTTTTGAAGCTATCAGCATTATTAGAAGTGAATATATAGAAAAAGATATTGATATAAAAGCATTGGTACAGGGAGCTATCAAAGGAATGTTATCTGAATTAGATGACCCTTATTCGCGTTACCTGGATCCAATTACTTTTCAACGAGAACAGGAAAACCTTTTTATAGGGCATTTTGACGGGTTAGGTATCACCATTACTATAGTGGATGAGCAATTAACTGTAATATCTCCAATTGAGGATACACCCGCTTGCCAGGCAGGGATTCAACCAGGGGATAATATTTTGGAAATTGATGGTGAAACAACCAAAGGTATGACCCTGGATGAAGCTGTAAATATTTTACGTGGAGAGAAAGGGACCCTGGTGACCCTAACAATCAGAAGAGAAGGTTTGGAAGATTCATTGGAGATTGAGATTATCAGGGATACAATTACTGTAGAGGCAGTAAAGGAAAAGATAATAGAGGATGATAGTATAGGATATATTCGCATTTCAACTTTTAATGCTAATAC